>JBOHFU010000707.1:0-2385 GCA_050699675.1 Pseudonocardiaceae bacterium | reverse complement strand
GCGAGGGTCATCCGGCGCGGTGGCCACCGCTGGCCCGAGTTGAGCACCGCAGCCCGCACCCGGTCCCGGGCCTCCGACAGGGCGGTATCGGGCAGACCGACCATTTGCAGCCCCGGCAGGCCCGGACCGATGTGGGCCTCGATCTCCACCAACACCCCATCGACCCCGTGCAGCGCCACCGCCCAGGCGCTGGCCAGCGACATCAGAACGCACCCTGCAGGTGCTCCACGGTGGCCAGCCCATCCTGCGGGCACAGCACCGCGACTATGTCGAAGCGGATCTCGCACCAACCAACCCGGTAGGCCCGCAGCCACGCTGCGGTGACGCGCCTTATCCGCGCTGCCTTCGCCGGCGTCACGCCCTCCGACGGTTCCCCGTACCCCGTCCCCGACCGGGTCTTGACCTCGCAGACGATGAGGCGCTCGCCGTCGGTTGCGACCAGATCGAGCTCCCCCTCCCGGCAGCGCCAGTTGCGCGAGAGCACTACAAGACCGGCATCCGCCAGATAGCCCGCCGCTACATCCTCGCCATGCCTGCCCAGTACATCGCCGCGGCGGTCCGCCGCCTGCGCCGTCGTCTCCATCCCGGCCTCCCCATTCCTCAAAGATCTGGAAGCTGAGGTTGCCGGGCCGCAGCGGCTCGGTCGACGTCACGCAGGCAGATCTGTGGATAACGGGACGGGTGTGGATAAGTGGATGCCCAGAGCGGGTGGTTCGCGCGCGGTGTCAGGGTGGCGTGCTAACGCGAGCTCCGTCATATGCGAGGCGGCTGCTGCCGGGCGAAAGCTGACCCCAGACCGCCCAGCCTCGGTCAGCAGAGTCAGCACCCGATGATCACGCCGGAGTCAGTGACCGTGTCGAGCACCTTGACGTAGCTGTCCCCACCTTGGGAGCTGCGGACGCCGCAGGCCTGGTCCTGGTTGGCGAAGGGACCGTAATACACGCCGTAGATCTCGTTGCCTGCGTCGTCCCAGGACCGCAGCGAGGGGCAGGTGTCTCCGGCGAGCAGGTACTCGCTACCCGGATGAGCGTCGAGCAGGTCCTGCACCTCAGTCCGGTAGGCGGTCGGACCGACCGCTGCTCCCACGAAAACGACGAAACGCCCGTCGCAGGCAGGCCGCGTGATCGAACGGCTCAGCCCGAGATCCCCAGGTGTTGCAGGTGGCGGGGAGACGGTCGGTTCCGGGGCAGTCGGCTCGGGTTGTGGGGGCCCTGGCTGGATCGGCGAGGTGACTACGTCTGACGGCGGGAGAGGTAACGTGGCTGACGGGAGTAGGACAGACGGAGTGGCCGACCCGCCATCCGACCGGCCGATCAGCGCAGCGCTGATCGTCGCAGCCGCCCCGATCAGCGCAACGCTGATGATCACTACACCACGCGAGTCAGCCATGGCTATCCTCCTCGGGCCTGACGGGAGCATCCTATGGGAGCTCGTTTCATGGTAACCGCTCGACTACCCTCTGTAGCCACTGGCGGGTGGTGGACAGCGACGGGAAACCAGCATCTCCGGGCTGCAGGAGTAGGTCATGACAGCCACCTGGGAGCCCGCGGAAAAAGCACGTCGTCCGAACATCACCGACTCGGGCGGTATGGATGTTGGCGAATCAGGCGGGTAAGTCGGTCCGGTTTTTCAGCGTCTTGAACTGTGCCCTGGAGTAGTGGTTGTCGTTGGCGACATGCGCGGGTGCGCAGCGCCTCCAGCGCCCGTGGTCTGAACTCGGCGACCTCGTCGAGGAACAGCACATCGCGATGTCCAGACATTCGTCTATGTACTTAGAGCGTAGTGGCTGACAGTACATATCTGAGCGCAGGAGTGTGCGAGTCCCTGCGGGCTCCCTGGCTCCGGTGCCAACCGGGTGGCAAGGGCCAGCGGCCTCACCCTCCCTGTCAGGGGCTCCACGTGATCTCTTCGGCCCTCCGGCCGCTGAGGCTCCGAAAACATCACAAGAAACCCACCCTTGACAGCACATCCAGGGTAGCGATGGTGTAGATCGCGCGGTTCAGCGATGGCGTGCGGTGGGGCCGCTGCTGGCCTGGAAGCGGGTTGATGCTGGTGAGGAACCCGCGGCGCTGAACGTTACCGGGGTCACGAACCGGTAACAGAGGTTTAACTCCCCTTTGTGATTAGTCACGTGAATGCAACTACAGCGTAACGACCGGACCGTTATGGTCCACGTGGAGAAGTGGTGCGATTCTTTATCGCCGCCTCAGGTTCCAGCCCTTACGTCGGGCTGCTGTCGGCGCCAAGGGGTCGGTGACGCGGGAGATCCCGAGAAGGGAACCTATCATGACCATAAGCAGCAGGATTGGCGAAGCGCGCGAGGTCGAGCAGTACGATCGGCCAGTAACACCCGAATTCGCCCCACTCGCCGAATTTGCTGGATTT
>JBOHFU010000706.1:0-2387 GCA_050699675.1 Pseudonocardiaceae bacterium | reverse complement strand
AGGCCTGGGCCGCGGGCCAGCAGCCCAACCCTGTGGGCCGCCTCGCCCGTTGAGCCCGCCAGCCTGCCCGTCCGTTCACCCGGTGCGCACCTGCATCCCCTGCTCCGCCCTCCGCTATTGGCCGACCACTGCGGCGAAGGACGCGGCAGCAGATGAGAGGGGTCCCGTCAGCAGCGCCCCGCCACCGCAGGCAGCAGGTGGGTCTGCCTGTTGTGGTGGAACAGCTACTCGTCGACGTGGTCGCCGACGGGTTTGCGCTTACTGCTGCGGGCCTAAGGCGGCACCGAATGCGCTGGTCGCCTGCAGCCGGGGCGGCGGCGCACCAGCTTGCGGACCTTCCCGCGCAGGGCCGGTCCCCGCGTAACGCCCTGACCACACTTTCGGCCAGGTACCCACCCATACCCGGCGGTTAGAGCGCACACCATGCCTGCACGCGTCCCACGTGTCTATGGTCGGCTATCGGCCTGACCTTGACCTAAGTACGCGATCTGCCCGACGCGCCGTAGGTGGAGTCACCCCGGCGCATCAGCTCGTACGCCTCCCGCAGATCCGGCGCTTCGGGCAGGCCTCGGGCTTCGACAGACCGGACTACCTCAAGCGCTCGCCAGTGGTTCGAGGCCACTAGGCGACCGGAGAGCATGGACGCCTGGGCAACTGCACAGGCTTCGTCGAGGCGGTCAGTGAGGAGCAAGGCAAGGGCTAGATCAATCTCGGCTGAGGCAAGTCGGCGTGGCCAGTGGCCAGCCTCGGCTTCATGGGTCAGCGTGGCGACGACGTGGCGGGCATGGTGCTCAGATGCCACATCCCCGAGCCAAGCAAGCGTGGTGGCGACATAGGCTTCTGCCTTGTCTGGGTCATAATGGTAGTGGTGCTCAGGTGTCTCCGGTTTTGCCATACGCGAAACGAATTTCTCTACCCGATTGAGTGCGTCGTGCGTGTCCTTGGCTTTGCCGAGTCGCGCCCACGCGCGACCTTCTTGCGCTGTGGCCTGAATGGCTGCTGAGCTGCCGCGTGGCGCGAGTCGCTGCGCGGCCTGGGATAGTTCCACCGCATGGTAATAGTCACCATCGTTGAGCACTTGCCAAGCCTCGGTCTCGTAGCGCCAGGCATGAATTTCAGACTGGCCCGCTTGCTGCGCCAAGCTCGCAGCGGTCGCGAGCCAACCGTTGGCCGCCGCTCGCTGTTCAAGATCGATGCATAACGTGGCCGAAACAAGGGAGAGCCAAGCGCCCACAGTAAGCAGCCGACGGTGTTCATCGAGTGTTTTACGCGCATCGAGTAGCCGCATGACATAGGACACATGCCGGCGAACTGGACCAAGTAACTCCTGCGGTGGGGTTACGGGATACTTAACAGACAGTTCGTCAACCATGCCTTCCAGTCGAGCCAGCGTCTCAGCGCTCACGTCTGACGCAGCTACCCGCCGGGCGAGTTCCAATGCATCGTGCTCGTCTCCGCCACTCGATGAGACACCCTGCCAGACAGCCAATTGCAGACCGTGTGAATTCGCCGCTGACAAGTTGGTGTGTTCATCGCTGGCCTGGTTGTTGTGTTGCTCTGCCTGGGTGAACCGGGTTTTGACCTCTTCGGGGACCCGGCTGAGGGCGGTGTCCATGAGTGCTTGGGTGTCGGGGAGCAGGGTGATGGTGGCGCCTCGGGCTTCCCACTTGTTCACAGTCCGGGCGTCGACGCCGAGGTGCGCGGCGAAGGCACGGATGCTCAGGCGCATGGCCTGGCGAAGTGCCTTGGTCTCGGCTCCGGTCCAGCACTGAACAGTGGCCATAAGGCACACCCGCGATTCTCTCGGTAGGGGGCCGGTCGCGCTCAGCGTAGTACTTCGCGGGTACATCATCTGGGCCCCACCAGCACGTTCCCTGGCGGCAGCGCCCTGACCAGACTCCGGACGTGACGGAGAGGCGGCACGGCTGTTGCGCCGCGCGCGGGAGCTCTCGGGTCTGACGCAGAGCCAGCTAGCCCACCGGGCCGGTGTCCCGCAGTCGGTGATCAGTGCCTACGAGACTGGGTGTCGCCAACCGGGCCTGGCGACGCTTCGTCGGCTTGTCGAGGCCAGCAATCAAGCGCTCGCGGTTGACGTGGTGGCCATCCGCACGACGGATCCGCCGGATACGGCGTTGGGGCGAGTTGTGCGTCGTCATCGCAGCGCTGTGCGCAGCGTGGTTGCGCGGCATGGGGCCAGCAACGTGCGGCTGTTCGGGTCGGTCGCGCGGGGTGATGAGGAGCCCGACAGCGACATCGACCCTGTTGTCGATCTTCCCGAAACCACCTCGCTCCTGGAGCTGATCGCGTTTGCGTCGCGAGCTCACCGAACTCCTTGACGCACCGGTCGATGTGGTTCCAGCCTGCTCATTGCGACCCGACGTGGCTGC
>JBOHFU010000705.1:0-2389 GCA_050699675.1 Pseudonocardiaceae bacterium | reverse complement strand
TAGAGCAGCGAGGAGTCCGAGGAGAAGCCGTCGGCGCCGATGAGCTCCTCGTAGTACAGCGAGCCGTCAGGGCGACGGTGCTGAGTGTGCCGCTTGTGCGGGATCGTGCCCGCCTGCCGGTAGAAGGCCATGGTTCTTCAGGGTTCTCCAGGGTTGCAGATCGCTGGCGCTACAGATTGCCGCGGCGGGCCTGCTCGCGCTCGATGGCTTCGAACAGGGCCTTGAAATTGCCCTTGCCGAAACCCAGCGAGCCGTGCCGCTCGATGAGCTCGAAGAACACCGTCGGCCGGTCCTGCACCGGCTTGGTGAAGACCTGCAAAAGGTAGCCGTCCTCATCTCGGTCGGCGAGGATGCGCAGTTCGCGCAACGTCTGGACCGGGACGCGGGTGTCGCCGACCCACTCGCCGAGGGTGTCGTAGTAGGACTCCGGCGTGTCCAGGAACTCCACGCCCAGGTCCCGCATCGCCGTGACGGCGCCGACGATGTCGCCGGTCGCCAGCGCGATGTGCTGCACGCCCGGGCCGCCGTAGAACTCCAGGTACTCGTCGATCTGCGAGCGCTTGCGGCCGATCGCGGGCTCGTTGAGCGGGAACTTGACCCGGTGGTTACCGCTGGTGACAACCTTGGACATCAGCGCGGAGTACTCGGTGGCGATGTCGTCACCGATGAACTCCTTCATGTTCGTGAAGCCCATGACCCGGTTGTAGAACGACACCCAGACATCCATGCGGCCGAGTTCCACGTTGCCCACGCAGTGGTCCACGGCCTGGAACAGCCGGCGGCCGGGAGCCACCAGCGGGGGCCGTTCGACGAATCCGGGCAGGAATGGGCCACGGTAGTCGGACCGATCGACGAGGGTGTGCCGGGTGTCGCCGTAGGTCGCCAGCGCGGCCAGCCGCACCGTGCCGTGCTCATCGGTGGCGTCGGCCGGTTCCTGCAGGACGGCGGCGCCCTGCAGGCGGGCGAACGCGACCGCCCGATCCACGTCGGGCACCTCAATGGCGAGGTCGCTGACCCCGTCGCCATGCGCCGCCACCTGCTGGGCGAGTGGTGTGCCAGCGCGCACCGGCCCGGTCAGCACGAACCGGGCCCGGCCGGAGACCAGCACGTACTCCACCGCGTTCCGGTAGCCCTGCTCTGGACCCCGGTAGGCCACGCAGGTCATGCCGAACGCGGTCGAGTAGAAGTGCGCGGCCTGCCGCGCGTTGCCGACAGCGAATCGCAGGTGATCCATACCGTTCACCGGAAAGGGGTCCGGTCCGGGGTCGTGTGCGATGCCACCGATCAGGGTGTCGACGTCGGTCTCCGCCGACGTCCCGGTGTTGCCCGACGTCGGGCTGGGGCTCAGGGTGTGGCTCATGGCGTGGACTCCTCGCGTACCGCGGTTGCTAGCGGCCGAGACGATGTCGTCACCTCACGATGCTAACCCCGTCCCGCAACGTCGATTGCGGTCATCAGGTAGCCACCGTGATTCCGGAGATGGCCTTCAGTTCGCTGACGAGCGCCGAGCCTACGGTCACCGGGTAGTTGTCGATCGCCACCACCAGCGGCGTTTCTCTGCCCTCGTGGCGCAGGACGATGTGCACGGGCGTGTTGCCCTTGTGCGCGAGCAGCGTGCCGCGTAGTTCCGTGGCCACGTCGTGATCGAGCTTGCTGACCTCAGCGCGGAGCACGAACGCGTTTGGTGTGTCCGAATTGTGCTCGGCATCACTGATGTCCAGTGGGACTACGTCCGACCCGAAAACCGACATCTTGTCTTCCCGCCAGTTCACCCGGCCCTTGACGGCCACGGCTGTGTCAGCCACGAGGGCTTCGTGTAGCACCGAGTAGGACTTGGCGAAAAACAGCACTTCGATCGAGGCGTCCAGATCCTCCAGCGTCACGATTGCCCACGGTTCGCCCTGCTTGTTCACCCGACGGTCGACGGTCGTGATCATGCCGGACATCACGACCTCGCCCTCCTTGGGCGCCTCGTCGAGCACGGTCGCGATCGGTTTGGGCGCATGCTTGCGCAAGATCCGCTCGGCCCCGTCCAGCGGGTGAGCAGACACGTAGAGGCCGAGCATCTCCCGCTCGTGCATGAGCAGGTCCTTGCGCGGCCATTCCTCATTCCGCAGCACCAGGTGAGCCAGCGGCGAGGCGTCGGGCTGCGGCGCGGTATCGCCGTAGGAACCGAACAGGTCGAACTGTCCCATCGCCTCCTGCCGTTTCAGGCCGGTCACCGCATCGACGGCCTCTTCATGCACCTGGATGAGCGACAGGCGGGTGTGACCGAAGGAGTCGAACGCGCCGGCCTTGATCAGCGATTCGATGGTGCGTTTGTTGCAGCACACCAGCTCGACCTTCTCCAAGAAGTCGGTGAACGAGCTGAACCGGCCTTTCTGCTCGC
>JBOHFU010000704.1:0-2392 GCA_050699675.1 Pseudonocardiaceae bacterium | reverse complement strand
GGCGCCGGGCCCTCTGCCGCGGTCAGGCTGATCCCAGTCAGGACTGTCCGGCACGGACTCCCTGCTCGACCCGGTCGCCCAGGTCCTTGTCCACGTTGCGCCAGTACTCGAAGGCCCGCAGCAGGACCGGCTCGGTCACGCCCTTGAGCAGATGGCCAACGATGTTGTTCACCAGCCGCTCACGGGCCGCGTCGTCGAGCACCTCGCGGACCATGGTGCCGGCCTGGCCCCAGTCGTCGTCCTCCGCGCGCAGGGTGTAGGCGGCGTGCACCATGTCCCCGTCGGTGTGCCACCCGGCCGGCTCGCCGTAGCGCGTGGTGTCGGCGCGCGGCCCGCCCTTGGAGTTCGGCGCATACACCGGATCCGAGACGTTGTGGACCCGCATCACGCCGTCCTTGCTGTAGCTGTGGACCGGCGACTGCGGCGCGTTCACCGGGATCTGCTTGTAATTCACGCCCATGCGGGCGCGGTGCGCGTCCGCGTAGGAGAACAGCCGGGCCAGCAGCATCTTGTCCGGGCTCGGGCCGATGCCCGGCACGAGGTTGTTGGGCTCGAAGGCCGCCTGCTCGATCTCGGTGTGGTAGTCGGTCGGGTTGCGGTCCAGGGTCATCCGGCCGACCTCGATGAGCGGGTAGTCGCCGTGCGGCCACACCTTGGTCAGGTCGAACGGGTTGAACCGGTAGGTCTTGGCGTCCTCGAACGGCATGATCTGCATCTTGAGCGTCCAGCTCGGGTACTCACCCCGCTCGATCGCCTGGTACAGGTCACGGGTGTGGTAGTCGCCGTCCGCGCCGGCCAGGTGGTCGGCCTCGTCCTGGGTGAGGAAGTCGATGCCCTGGTCGGTCTTGAAGTGGTATTGCACCCAGAACTTCTCACCCTGCGCGTTGACCCACATGTAGGTGTGGCTGGAGTAGCCGTTCATGTGCCGCCAGGTCTTCGGGATGCCTCGGTCACCCATCAGCCAGGTGACCTGGTGGGCCGACTCCGGCGACAGCGTCCAGAAGTCCCACTGCATGTCGTGGTCGCGCAGGTTGGTGTCGGCGCGGCGCTTCTGCGAGCGGATGAAGTGCTGGAACTTCATCGGGTCACGAACGAAGAAGATCGGCGTGTTGTTGCCGACCATGTCGTAGTTGCCCTCGCTGGTGTAGAACTTGACCGCGAAGCCGCGGGGGTCGCGCCAGGTGTCGGGGCTGCCGCGCTCGCCGGCCACCGTGGAGAACCGGATCAGCATGTCGGTCGTGGTGCCCGGCTGGAACACCGCGGCCTTGGTGTAGGCGCTGACGTCGTTCGTCACCTCGAACCGGCCGAAGGCGCCGCCACCCTTGGCGTGCGGCTGGCGCTCGGGAATGCGCTCACGGTTGAACTGCGCCATCTGCTCGATGAGGTAGTGATCCTGCAGGAGGATCGGTCCGTCTGGGCCGACGGTGAGCGAGTGCTCGTCGCTCTGGACCGGGATACCGGCATCCGTCGTCGTCGGCTTGGGCTGCGTTTCCGTCACTGCCGTGCCTCCTGATCATGGTGGATAAAATTCTTCTCGTCATCGTCGGCCGGGAGCCCAGCGACCGCATGGCAGGTGGAGCACAACCCCCAGAACACCACCTCGGCCTCATCCAGGACGTAACCCCGGTCGTCGCTGGGCGTCAGGCATGGCCACACGCCGACCGCACAGTCGGCATCTTCAGTGCGTCCGCACGAGCGGCACACCAAGTGATGGTGGTTGTCGCCGGTGCGGCGCTCAAATCGAGCGGGATGGCCCGCCGGCTCGATCCGGCGCACCAACCCCGCTGTGGTGCAGGCAGCCAGCACGTCGTAAACAGCCTGGGTGGACACCGACCCGAGGCGCTGCACCACCCCGGAGCGGATCTGCTCCGCCGTGGCGTGCGGGTGCTCGGCCAACCACTGCAGCACGGACTGACGAGGCGCGGTCACCCGCAACCCTGCACGGCGCAGTTGGTCGCTCACATCCGGTGAGATCATGACGATGCCACTATCCCGCGTTATCTGGAACGAGTCAAGAAAACCCGTGAGTCACAACACCTCGATCAGACTTTCGCCGCGCGGCACCAGCTCGCCGATCACTGGTGCGCCGGGCACCTCGCCGGCCACCAGCAGGCCCCCGGAGGTCTGCGCGTCGGCCAGCAGCAGCAACTCGTTCTCCCCGACCGACGCCGCGAGGTGCGGGCGCACCCAGTCGAGGTTGCGCCGGGTACCGCCGCTGACGTAGCCGTCGGCCAGCGCCTGCCGGGCACCGTCCAGGTATGGGATCGCAGCGGCGTCCAGCACCGCCGAGACCCCGCTGGCGCGGACCAACTTCATCAAGTGGCCGAGCAGCCCGAAACCGGTGACGTCGGTGGCGCACCGCGCGCCGGCCGCCACCGCAGCCGCTGAGGCC
>JBOHFU010000703.1:0-2394 GCA_050699675.1 Pseudonocardiaceae bacterium | reverse complement strand
CCGCGCTCCTGGACGAACTCGACGGTCGGATCGGGTACACCCGGCGCGTTGACGAAAGAGGTGAAGCGGGCCAGCTTGTCTGGGTCCTCCAGCACGCCGCGCCACTCGTCAGAGTAGCCCGCCACGTGCGCTTCCATTGCCGCGTCGAGGTCGGCGCAGATCCCGAGCGAGTCGTGCACGATCACGTCCCGCAAGTGGTCCAGGCCGCCTTCCATCTCCTCCAGCCACGGCGCGGTGCGCTGCAGCCGGTCGGCAGTGCGCACGTAGAACATCAGGAACCGGTCGATGGTGCGCACCAGCGTCTCGGTGTCCACATCGGACACCAGTAGGTCGGCGTGCCGCGGCCGGAAGCCGCCGTTACCGCAGACGTAGAGATTCCAGCCGGTCTCGGTGGCGATCACGCCGAAGTCCTTGCTGCGGGCCTCCGCGCATTCCCGGGCGCAGCCCGAGACCGCGGACTTGAGCTTGTGCGGCGCGCGTAATCCGCGGTAGCGCAGCTCCAGCGAGATGGCCATGCCCACCGAGTCCTGCACTCCGTAACGGCACCAGTCGGTGCCCACGCAGGACTTCACGGTGCGCAGCGCCTTGCCATAGGCGTGCCCGGATTCGAAGCCGGCGTCCACCAGCCGGCGCCAGATCGCCGGCAGCTGCTCCACCCGGGCGCCGAACATGTCGATCCGCTGCCCACCGGTGATCTTGGTGTAGAGCCCGAAGTCGCGGGCCACCTCGCCGATGACGATCAACTTCTCCGGGGTGATCTCGCCGCCGGGGATCCGGGGAATCACCGAGTAGGTGCCGTTTCGCTGCAGGTTGGCCAGGAAGTGGTCGTTGGTGTCCTGCAGGGTGGCCTGCTCGCCGTCCAGGATGTGACTCCCGGGCGACAGCACTCCGCTCAGCGAGGCGAGAATCGAGGCCACCGCGGGCTTGCACAGGTCGCATCCGCGACCCCTGCCGTGCTTGCCGACCAGCTCGGAGAAGGTCCGGATCCGGGTGGCGGCGACGATCTCGAACAGCTCCGCGCGGCTGTGCGCGAAGTGCTCACACAGCGCCTTGGACTGCTCGACCCCGTTGGCGGCGAGCAGCTTCTTCAACATCGGCACGCAGGACCCGCAGCCGGTACCGGCCTTCGTGCACTCCTTGAGGGCCGGCACGGTGGTGCAGCCCCGCTGAGTCACCGCCTCGCCGATCGTCTCGATGGTGACGGCGTGGCAGGAGCACACCTGAGCGCCCGCCGGGAGGGCACCGGCGTCCAGCTCGGCGCCGGACGGGGAGATCAGTGCCCCGGGGTCGGCCGGCAGCTCGGCGCCGACCAGAGCGCGCAGCGTGCCGTAGGCCGCGGCGTCGCCCACCAGGATCCCGCCGAGCAGGGTCCGGGCGTCGTCTGAGACGACGAGCTTGGCGTAGCGGCCGGAGACGGGGTCGTTGTGCACAACTTCCAGCGCGCCCTTGGTCTGGCCGTGGGCGTCGCCGAAGCTGGCCACGTCGACCCCGAGCAGCTTGAGCTTGGTGGACATGTCGGCGCCGGGGAAGGTGGCGTTGCCGCCGAGCAACCGGTCGGCCACTACCTCGGCCATCGCGTAGCCGGGCGCGACCAGCCCATAGCAGCGGCCTTCGACGGCCGCGCACTCCCCGATCGCCCAGATGTCCTCGTCGGAGGTGCGGCAGCGGTTGTCGACCAGCACGCCTCCGCGTTCACCGACCGGCAGCCCGGCGTCGCGGGCCAGCGTGTCGCGCGGTCGCACCCCGGCGGAGAACACCACGACATCGGTGTCGAGCTCGGTGCCGTCGGCAATCCGGACCAGCAGCCGCCCCCGGTCGGGTTCGATGGCGGCAGTGGCGTGGCCGCAGTACACCCGCACCCCGAGGGCCTCGATGAACCGGCGCAGCAGCGCCCCGCCGCCCTCGTCCACCTGCATCGGCATCAGCCGGGGGGCGATCTCGACCACATGTGGGGACAACCCGAGCTGGCGCAGCGCGTGGGCGGCCTCCAGACCGAGCAGCCCGCCGCCGACCACCACACCGGAGCGCCGACCCGCCGCAGTGGTGTGCATCGCGCGCTGCGCCGCAGCGCGGATGGCGTCGAGGTCCTCCGGGGTGCGGTAGACGTAGCAACCAGGCAGGTCGTGGCCGGGAACTGGAGGCACGAACGGCGCCGACCCGGTGGCCAGCACCAGCGCATCGTAGGCCACCCGGTGCCCCGACGCGGTGCGCGCGGTGCGCTTGCGCCGGTCGATCGCCACGCACGGGTCACCCAGCCGCAGCTCCACCCGGTCGTCCTCGACGGCGGGCAGGGTCAGCGCGCCAGCGTCCCAGGTGTCCACATAAGACGACAGGGCGACCCGGTCGTAGGCGGGCCTACCCTCCTCGGCAAGTACCACAATCCGCCACTGCCGC
>JBOHFU010000702.1:0-2396 GCA_050699675.1 Pseudonocardiaceae bacterium | reverse complement strand
CATGCGATGTCGCTGTCGACCCGGTCGATGGCACCACGCTGACCTCCAAGGGCATGGGCAACGCGGTGTCGGTGCTCGCGGTCGCGCCCCGTGGAGCCATGTACGACCCGTCCGCCGTGTTCTATATGGACAAGCTCGTGGCCGGCCCGGAGGCGGTCGGTGTCCTCGACATCCGGCAATCTCCCGAGGAGAACATCGTCGCCCTGGCCCGCGCCAAGGGGTGCACGCCTGAGGACATCACGGTCTGCATGCTCGAACGGCCGCGGCACGATGAGCTGGCCAAACGGGTGATTCACGCGGGCGCCCGGATCAAGTTCATCACCGATGGCGACGTCGCCGCGGCTGTGATGGCCGCGACCCCCGACTCGGGCGTCGATCTGCTGCTCGGGATCGGTGGCACCCCGGAGGGCGTGATCACCGCCTGCGCGATCCAGTGCCTCGGCGGTGTGCAGCAGGGCAGGCTGCACCCCCGCAGCGACGAGGAGAAACGGCGCGCCGACGAAGTCGGGCTCGATCTCGACGCGGTGCTGACGACCGAAGACCTGGTCAGCGGCGACGACGCGTTCTTCGTCATGACCGGGATCACCGACGGCGAGTTGCTGCACGGAGTGCGCTACGGGCGAGACCGCGCCATCACCGAGTCACTGGTGATGCGTTCGCGCAGCGGCACCGTCCGGCAGGTCCGCAGCACCCACCACCTCGACCGCCTCGCCCGCTACAGCACCGTCGACTACCGCCACGCAACCGACAGCCACTCGGGGCACGCGAAGGGCAGTCACTCGGAGGGCAGCGACACCGAGTCGAAGGCCTAGCGCCATCCGCGCCGGTGAGCCTTGCCGCCACCTTCGACGCCCGGATACCGCACGTGCCAGCCGTGTTTGTCCGGACGCCGAAAGGACTCCAGCCAACGCCCGGACGAGGACACCAGGCTATTGGCTGCAACCAAGTCAGGATTGCCCGAGATCATAGCGGGGACGCCTGACTGCCATGCTGTAAAGCTGATCGATCATGCTGCACCCACGCTTGGCAGCGTAGCGTTGGTCTGGCTTCTGGGGTGAAGCCCCGAAATTGTCAGTGGTGGGTGTGACAATGGTCGGGTGATAGTGACGCAGCTGGATCCGAGGCAGGCGATGGTCGCCGGCCTCGCCCAGTGGCGTGACTCGATCGTCGCGTGTGATGACGCGGGATTGCAGGATCAGGTCCGGGACCTCGAAACGGTCTCCCGGATGCTGCATTCGGTGATGCTGGAGACGGTCGCAGAGTTGGAGTCGCGCAATGTCGCGGCGATCACCGGGTTCGGTACCACCAAACGCCTGCTCGCCGGGATGTTGCAGCTGTCGGCCACGGAGGCCCGCACCCGGGTCGCGCACGCCACCCAGCTCGCCGCGCGACGCACCCTGGGCGGCGAGCCACTACCACCGACACTCCCGAACACCGCCGCGGCGCTGGCCGCCGGTGAGATCGGACCCGCGCAGGTTCGGGTGATCGCCGAGACGATGAACGCGATCCCCGCCTCAGTGAGCATGGCGGAGCGCGAGACCGCGGAGGCCGAGCTGGCCCGTTATGCCCGGTCGTTTGACCCGACGTCGCTGTACAAGATCGGGCGGCACGTCCTCGCGCACCTCGATCAGGACGGTCCAGAGCCGCGCGACGAGCCCGAACCCACCCCGGCCGCGGGGGAACTCCGGTTCCGGGAACGCCGCGACGGCCGCCTCGGGCTCGAGGGGTTCCTGGAGCCCGAGCACAGCGCCGCGTTCCGCTCTCTGATCGAGCAGTTCGCCGCGCCCCGCCCTGCCGCCGAGGGCATCCCCGATCCGCGCACCACCGCGCAGCGCAATGCTGACGCGTTGTTGGAGATCTGCGGGCTCGCCCGCGCCGCCCAGGACTGCCCCGCCACCGCCGGGGAACCCCCACACCTCACCGTCACCATCGACTGGGACGCCCTGCGCACCGGACTCGGCGCCGCAACCCTCGACTACGGCACACACATCAGTGCGTCCCAGGCCCGGCAGTGGGCCTGCGACGCGAAAATCATCCCCGTCGTCCTGGGCGGGGCATCCGAACCACTCGACGTCGGGCGAGCCATGCGGACCGTCCCCCTGTCCATCCGCCGAGCACTCGTCGCCCGCGACCGCGGTTGCGCTTTCCCCGGCTGCGACCGACCGCCAGCAATGTGCCAAGCACATCACTGCCGACACTGGATCCACCATGGCGAAACCAGCGTAGAAAACTGCGTCCTTTTGTGCGAGACGCACCACCGCCACGTACACCGCACCGGCTGGGAAATCGTCATCCACCCAGACCGCGTCGACTTCATCCCCCCAGCAATCATCGACCCAGCGCGCACACCACTCCGCAATCCACTCCGCTGCTAAGCCTGGTCACGCTCGACCTTT
>JBOHFU010000701.1:0-2401 GCA_050699675.1 Pseudonocardiaceae bacterium | reverse complement strand
GTGTTCCGTCGCCCGTAGGCGTGCAGGACCCCGATCCCGGCGGCGCCGAGCTCGGCCGCAGCGCCCGACACCGCCGCGTTGAGGGTGCGGGCGCCCTGCGATCCCCCGGTCACCAGCAGGGTCGGCGCCTGCGGGTCCAGGCCGAAGTGTGCCCGGGCCCGATCCCGCAGGGCAGCCCGGTCCAGCGACGAGATCGCCTGCCGCAGCGGGATCCCGATCACCTCGGCTCCCGGCAGTCCGCTGCCGGGCACCGCGGCGAGCACCCGGACCGCGAACCGCGCCCCGATCTTGTTGGCCAGCCCGGCGCGGGCGTTGGCCTCGTGCACGACGATCGGCACCCGGCCCCGGGCGGCGAGATAGGCCGGGAACGCGACGTAGCCGCCGAAACCGACCACCACGTCCGCTCCGACCGCGTCGAGCACCTCCCGGACCCGGCGCACCGCGGCGCGGACCCGCACCGGCAGCCGCAGCAGGTCCGCACTGAGCTTGCGCGGTAGTGGCACCGGGGGGATGAGCTCCAGCGGGTAACCCCGCTCGGGCACCAAGGTGATCTCCAGCCCGCGCTCGGTGCCCAGCACAGTGATCCGGGCCTCGGGTACCGCCCGGCGCACCGCGTCGGCCAGCGCCAGCGCCGGTTCCACGTGCCCCGCGGTGCCGCCCCCAGCGACGACGACGGACACCGGCTGCACCCCACCCGCACTCATCGCCTGCTCCCGGTCCGGGCTGGATGCGGGAACCGCGGTCGGCGCGGCGCTGGGGTGTAGGGCACCGGGGGGCGCAGCCGCAGCAGCCGGGAGACGACACCCTGACGCCCGGAACGGCTGATCTCCGAGCGCAGCGCGGACACGGCCTGCGGTTCGTGCCGGGCGAAGTTCGCCAGCAGCCCGAACACCAGCATCGTCAACGCGATGGAGGTGCCCCCCGAAGAGATCAGTGGCAGCGGGATCCCGGTGACCGGCAGCAGACCGACCACGTACCCGATGTTGATCGCGGCCTGGCCGACCAGCCAGGTGGTGACGGTGGCGGACACCAGCTTGATCCACGGGTCGGTGTTGCGCGCCGCGATCCGGATCCCCACGTAGGCCAGCGTGCCGAAAAGCAGCAGCACCAGCAGGCAGCCCAGGAAACCCAGCTCCTCTCCGATGATCGCGAAGATGAAGTCGTTGTGCGCATTGGGCAGGTAGTCCCACTTGGCGCTGCCCTGACCCAGCCCCACCCCCCACCAGCCGCCGTCGGCCAGCGAGAACACCGCTTGACGGGCCTGGTAAGCCGCGCCCTGGGGGTCGACTCCGGGATGCAGGAAGGACAGGATCCTGGCCGATCGGTAGCCGGCTATAGCGGCCAGGACGAGCGCGCCGGCAATCGCGGCGACCGCGATCGCGCCGAACAGCTCACCTGGTGCACCGCCGAACCACAGCAGGGCGAGCAGCACGATGGCCAGCGTGATCGTGGTACCAAGATCAGGTTCCAGCATTACCAGCGCGAAGATCACCACGGCCACCGGAACCACCGGCACGAGCAGGTGCCGCCACTGGTGGAGCAACGCTCGCTTAGTGATCAGCACGTGCGCGCCCCACAGTGCCAGGGCGAGCTTGGCCGGCTCGGAGGGCTGCAGGGATAGCGGGCCTAGCCGCAGCCAGTTCTGCGAGCCGTTGATTTCGGTGCCGGCCGGGCTGAGCACCACGACCAGCAGCAGCACGCACACCACGAGGAACAGCCCGCTGGTGCCGCGCAGCAGCCGCACCGGCATCCGCAACCCCAACCAGAACAACACCAGCCCGACACCGCAATACGCCAGTTGCCGGACGAACACCGCATACGATGACCCGGCTCGGGTGTAGGACTCCACGTTGGACGCCGAGAGCACCATCACCAGACCGAACAGGGTCAGCAGGCCGAAAACGGCGAGCACCAGGTGCAGCGAGGTGAGCGGCCGGGCCAGCCATGCGGTGAGCCGGTCGCGGGCCGCTGCCCACCGAGCCGCGGTGTACGTGCCCTGCCGGGGGGAGCTACTCCTCACCGGGCCCCCGGACAGAACCGCTCCCAGCTGGGTTAGTGCCGCCGCTGTGGGCGGCGACTGCGGCGGCGAAAGCCCGACCACGCTGCGCGTAGTCGGCGAACATGTCCATCGACGCTGCCGCCGGGGCGAGCAGCACGACATCACCCGGACGGGCCAGCTCGGCGGCGGCTGCCACCACCTCCATCATGGCTCCATCGTCTCCCGAATCCACCACCCGCACCGGGAGGTTGGGTGCGTGTCGCGCCAACGCGGCAGCAATCACCGCGCGGTCCGCACCGAGCAACACAGCACCGACCAGCCGATCCCGGGTGTCGATGACGAGGGAGTCCACGTCGACGCCCTTGAGCAGCCCCCCGGCCACCCACACCACCCTGTCGTGGG
>JBOHFU010000700.1:0-2408 GCA_050699675.1 Pseudonocardiaceae bacterium | reverse complement strand
GGATCCGGCCGTCCACCATCGCCGCGGAGGACCTGCTGCACGACCTCGGGGCCATCTCGATGATCGGATCGGACTCGCAGGCGATGGGCCGGGTCGGCGAGGTGATCCTGCGGACCTGGCAGACCGCACACGTCATGAAACGCCGGGTCGGGGCGCTGCCCGGGGACCCGCCGACGTCGGACAACCTGCGGGCGCGGCGTTATGTGGCCAAGTACACGATCTGCCCGGCCGTCGCCCACGGGCTGGACGGCGAGGTCGGCTCGGTGGCGGTGGGCAAGCTCGCCGACCTGGTGCTGTGGCAGCCCGCGTTCTTCGGGGTCCGGCCCAGCGTGGTGCTCAAGGGCGGCATGATTGCCTGGGCGGCGATGGGCGACTCCAACGCCTCCATCCCGACCCCGCAACCGGTCCTGCCCCGGCCGATGTTCGGGGCCGCCGCGGTGACCGCCGCCGCTACCTCGGTGCATTTCGTGGCTCCCGCGGCGGTTCGGGGCGACCTGGCTGACCGGCTGGCGGTGCGACGCCGGCTGGTGGCGGTGCGCGACACCCGCGCGCTGCGCAAGGCCGATATGCCACTGAATGATGCATTGCCGCGCATCGAGGTGGACCCTGAGACTTTTACTGTCCGGATCGACGGCGAGGTGGTCGAACCGCATCCCGCGGAGGAACTCCCGATGGCTCAGCGTTATTTCCTGTTCTGATGGTGGCCCTGGGCTCGTTGCTGTTGGCCGATTCACGGTTGCCCGCCGGGGGGCACGCGCACTCCGGCGGGGTGGAGGCGGCCGTCGAGCGTGGCTTGCTCCGTGACGAGGCCGACCTCCCGCTGTTCCTGGCGGGCCGGCTACGCGGCAGCGGTCCGGTGGTCGCCGCGGTAGCCGCCGCCGGCTGCCTGCTGGTGGCTGACCCCCCGCCGGCGGAGTGGGGTCGCTGGGATGCAGCGGTGAGCGCGCGCACCCCGTCGGCTGCGATGCGGGAGGCGTCCCGGGCGCAGGGCGCGGCGCTGCTACGCACCGCTCGCCGGGTCTGGCCGTCGGCCGCCCTGGAGACGTTGTGTCAGCTGGGCCGGCCGCATCACCCACTGGTCCTCGGGGCCGTGGTTGCCGCCGTCGGGGACGGGTCTGACGCGGCGGCGTTGCTAGCGCTGCACCACTTGCTGGGCGGGGCGTGCTCCGCGGCGGTGCGGCTGCTCGGGCTGGACCCGATCGCCGTCGCCGCGGTGCAGGCGCGGGCAAGCGGGTCGGCCGAGCAGGTGGCGCTGGCGGCGACTCGGGTGGCGCGCGAGGCAGTAGCCCAGCGGGACCCCCGTCTACTGCCCAGCACCGGGACCCCGCTGCCGGAGGTGCTGGCCGAACTGCACGCCCGCTCGGAGGCGACCCTCTTTGCATCGTGAGGATCGGGCGCTGCGGATCGGCATCGGTGGGCCGGTCGGTAGCGGCAAGACGGCGCTGGTCGCCGCGCTGTGCCGGACGCTACGCGACGAGCTATCGGTGGTGGTGGTGACCAACGACATCTACACCACCGAAGACGCCGACTTCCTGCGCACCAACGGGGTGCTGCCCGACGAGCGGATCCGGGCCGTCCGCACTGGCTGCTGCCCGCATACCGCGATCCGCGACGACATCAGCGCCAACCTGGACGCCGTGGAGGAGCTCACCGCGCGCCACGACCCCGACCTGGTGCTGGTGGAAAGCGGCGGGGACAATCTCACCGCCACGTTCAGCTACGGACTGGTCGACGCTCAGGTGTTCGTGCTCGACGTCGCCGGTGGCGACAAGGTGCCCCGCAAGGGCGGGCCCGGGGTTACCCGCGCCGACCTGCTGGTGATCAACAAGATCGATCTCGCCCCGCTGGTCGGCGCCGACTTAGACGTGATGCGCCGAGACGCCGCGGCGGTCCGCGGGGATCGGCCCACTGCGCTGATCTCGCTACACGAGCAACCCGACGCCGGACCGGTCGTGGACTGGCTGCGCGACCTGCTCCGGTCAGCGGCCCGGCGGTGAGAGCGTGCGCGGAGCTCACTGTCGAACCTGGGCCTGATGCTGCTTGCCTGCGGTGGCGGTGCGCCCCTCCGGTCGTGGTGCGCCAGACCGGTCCGAACCGGGTGCACGTGGTGCAGGCTGCGGGCGGTCCGCTGGGCGGCGACGAGCTGGCGTTGGACGTCCGCCTCAAGGCTGGCACCTGCCTGCAGGTGCGCTCCGCAGCCGCCACCGTGGTGCAGCCGAGCAGCCTCGCGGCGGCGACCCAGTGGACTGTGGTTGCCGACCTCGCTGAGGGGGCGGTGCTGGACTGGCGCCCGGAGCCCACTGTCATCTGCGACGATGCCGAGCTGCGCAGCAGCATGACCGTCGTATTGCAGGGTGGGGCTCGGGCCATGCTGCGCGAGGTGGTGGTGCTCGGCCGTGCCGGTCAGC
>JBOHFU010000699.1:0-2410 GCA_050699675.1 Pseudonocardiaceae bacterium | reverse complement strand
CTTGTTGACCGTTCGCACACCGACCCCGAGGTGGGCGGCGAAGTCACGGACACTCAGCCGCAGCGCCACCCGAAGCAGCTTGGCTTCCCGACCGGTCCAGCGATACACGGTGGTCACGAGCCCCACACCCCCTCGGTCAGCAACATCGCACGCAGCGTAGTACCGGACAAGTACGCCAAGAGCGCAACCGCCACAACGCGCACAGATCACTCCACCCAGACCCCTCGCCATCGAGTCTCGAACGACGGCTCATCCTGGGTACCGCCAGCCCCTCCTGGTCTGCGATCTGTGGGTGTTCCTGGGATCATGGGCAGGTGATCGGCCAGCGAAAGGAAGCCGCCCTGCCGCTGCGCGGGACCGGCACGATGATCCGCACCCTCGACGGCTTGCACTTGGCTGGCACGGTCGTCACGCCGGACGCCACGCCAGAGCGCGCCGTGGTTCTCGTTCACGGCGGCGGGGTGACCCGAGAGGAGGGCGGTTTCTTTACCCGGCTCGCGGCGGGGCTTGGGGAGGCTGGCGTTGCCTCGCTTCGGTTCGATCTGCGCGGACACGGCGAGAGCGAAGGACGCCAAGAAGAGCTGACGCTCTCCATGATCCTCAACGACATTCGCGTGGCCCTCACCCACGTCCGGGAAGCAACCAGTGCGTCAGACATCAGCGTGCTCGGCACCAGTTTCGGTGGCGGCTTGTGCGCCTATTACGCGGCGAAGTGCCCGGACGAAGTGGCGCGGCTGGTGCTGCTCAACCCGCAGCTCGACTACAAGAAGCGCACCATCGACAACAAACCCTACTGGTCCCATGACTACCTCGACGACGAGGCCGCGCAACAGCTCACAGAGCAGGGCTACATTGCCTTCACGCCGAGCTTCAAACATGGTCGCGCGCTACTCAATGAGGTGTTCTGGATCACCTCGCATCTGGTGCTCGGCGAGATCGCGGTGCCGACGCTCATCGTGCATGGCACCAGGGACACCTTCGTCCCGGTCGAGTCCTCACGGGCGGCGGTTTCCCAGCTTCACGTCGAGCACAAGCTGGTAGAGATCGAGGGCGCCCAGCACGGTTTCGCGGTCCACGACGACCCGCAGTACCTGAACCCTCAGAGTCAAGAGTGGCAAGCCTTCGTGATCAGCACAGTGGTGGAATGGATCACTGCCGGTGCCTGACCCGTGAGCTAGGCCGACAGTGCTTCACGCAACGCCCGCACCGCAGGACGGCGGCTCCACGGGGTCAAGCTGCACACCACGTCCGACAGCACCCGGACCGTGCGTACCGAGTTCATCGCCCTCGCCACCTGGACCGACTCCAGTCCGACGGTGGCTGCCTCGTCCGGCTCGCCACTCAGCGCAAGTGCAGCTGCCCGTCGTGCCCGGAAGAAGCCTTTGTCACGCCTCGACAACACACCACTGGTAATCACGTCGTCATACAGCGCGGCGGCCCGCGCAGCGTTGCCCGCCTCGGTGTAGCAACTGGCGCTGCGGATCAGCAGCGTGTCCTCGGTGAAGTACGCACCGAGCAGGCCGGGCTGCTCATCGTCGGGGTCGAGGGCAGCAAGCAACGCGCGGGCGTCGTCAAGTTTCCGCTCGATGACGTCCATCGGTTCACCGAGCATGGCAAGACCAAGCGCCTCTTGCTGCGTCACTTCCGCGCGGACCTTGGTTGGCAGTTGCCAGGGACCACGCTGCGCCGCCTCGGCGAGCGTCCACACCCGAAGTGCGTCACGCTCGTCATAGGACATCTGGGACTTCTTGAGCAGGACGTAGCCTTGCATCCCGGTGTCACCGGCTTCTTGTGCCCACTCAGTGGCACGGTCGTGCCAGTAGCCGGCGGTGGCGAGATCGTGGATGTCACGGTAGAGCCAACCAGCAAACTCAGCTCCTTCTGCCCCAAAGGACAGGAGCTGGCGGCGCACGTCCGGCTTGACCTCACGCCCGTGCTGCTCAATAGCACCGAGGATGCCAAGCGCCACTGGCAATGTCTTACGGGGGCCAAAATTGCCATCATCAGCTTTGCACGCTTCAAGCCTGCGGCGGAAGTAATCGACAACCGAGCCGTCGAGGTAGCGGCGAGCATCATCCAAAGCGGCGGCAGCATGCTGGACCTCGTCCAAGCCGAACTTAGCCAAGGTGGCAGCGGTGACACCCTGCTTCTGCACCCGTTCGCCGGGAGCAATGGCCAAATCCCCCGCCGCACCAATAGTCGCCAGCTCGTCCAGAAGTGCGCTGAGCCCACTGTTTGCCACGGTGTCAGCCTCGAACGGGACGAACACCAGGCGGCCGTTGACCACGACTGTCAACATCCCACCTCGGACAAGTGGCCCTGATAGTTGCGCAGTCTCGTGCTCAGGCACGTCAACGCGCGTCGCCGCAGCGAACCGGGCTCTCACCTCGTCGGAGGCTCGGGCAAGGGC
>JBOHFU010000698.1:0-2414 GCA_050699675.1 Pseudonocardiaceae bacterium | reverse complement strand
GGTTGGGCATGTCGCTTATTTGACGGCGTTGCTACTGGCGGGAGTGCTGCTGTCGCGGTGGCGGTTCCGGGTCAGGTTGACCCGATGACCGCGGTGCGGGAGGTGTCGCCGGAGGTCGCCCCGCCGCGGTTCGGGCTGCTGCTGCGGGTGCTGCCCCCAGGGCTGTATGCCGGGCGGGCTCGGACGCTCATTGTGCGGTCCTCGATCGCGTCGCGCAGCGCCTGGGTGGCCATCTTCTCCGGGTTCTTCGAACCACTGTTCTTCCTGGTGGCGATGGGGCAAGGGCTGGGCAGCCTGGTCGGTACCGTGCCCGGGCCGGCCGGGCAGCAACTGAGCTACGCGGCGTTCATCGCGCCAGGGCTGCTGGCCGCGTCGGCGATGAACGGTGCGGTGTACGACTCGACGTTCAGTTTCTTCTTCAAGCTCAAGTACGCGAAGCTCTACAACGGGATGCTCGCCACCCCGTTGGGCCCGGTGGACATCGCGCTGGGGGAGATCGGCTGGGCGCTGATCCGGGGCGGGATGTATGCCACCGGCTTCCTCGCCGTGATGCTCGCACTCGGACTGATCTCTTCACCCTGGGCGTTGCTGGCCCTGCCCGCGGCGCTGGTTGTGGCGTTCGCGTTCGCGTCGATCGGGATCGCTGCCACCTCGTTCATGCGCTCCTGGCAGGACTTCGATCTGGTGCAGTTGGCGGTGCTGCCGATGTTCCTGTTCTCGGCTACTTTCTTCCCGCTGTCGGTGTATCCGCCCGCGCTACGGTGGTTGGTGCAGGCGTTCCCGCTCTACCACGCGGTGGCCCTGATGCGCGGCCTCACCACCGGCGTGGTCAGCTGGTCGATGCTGGGAAACCTGGCGTACTTCGTGGTGATGGCCGCCTGCGGCGTCGTGGTGGCCTCCCGCCGCCTCCAGTCGCTCCTCCTCCGGTAGGCGGCTCTTCAAGGACTACCAACCCGCCTCCGTGGCGCCCATAACCGCTACCAACCTCGGCGTGCATGGCGATGGTTGCCCACATGCGGGGTGTTATCCACAGCGGGGAGCGCTGCCGCTTGGCGTCGGGCTAACTGGACGCCAAGCTCGGCCCATGCACGAATGGTGGGTTCCCCTGCTAGAGCCGGACGGGTTGCTGCTGCGCAACCGAGCGCTCATCGCCGTCGACCCCGACGACCTGTTGACGGCGTTGCGGTCTGGTCGGCTGCGGCGCATCCAGCGGGGGATCTACCTGCCCAGACGGGTCGAGGCGAGCCCACTCGTGGTTGCGAGGGCCGCGCTGCTCAGCTCGGGCGCCGTCGGTGCGGTGCCCAGCCACGCCACCGCAGCTCGGGTGCACCAGATCGCGGTGCCGGACGAACACCGCGTGCAGCACGTGACAGTCACCCGGGAGCAGCGTCGCCGCAATCGCCGCGACCTGCACTTCCACACCCGGTCGATCGGCTGCGGGGAGGTCGAGGGACGCGACGGCGTACCGGTTACCTCCGTGGCCCGCACGCTGGCCGACCTGGCAACGAGTCAGCAGCGACTGCCCGCGGTATGGGCGATAGACGACGCTCTGCGGCGACGGCTATGTGCAAAGGCGGACATCATCGCTGTCATCGAGCGGTGGCGCGGTGGTGCCGGCTGCGTCACGGCGTGGGAGCGGCTGGACGAGGCAGACGGGGTGGCGGAGTCGATCCTCGAGACGGCGGGCCGCCTGGTGTTGCGCGATCGCGGGGTGCCCCTGCCGATCCCGCAGTACCAGCTATGGGCGCCGGACGGCACGCTGGTGGCCCGGCTCGATGGCGCCTACCTGCGCGAGAAGGTTGCCCTGGAGTATGACGGGGCGGATCCGCATGGCCTGCCCGAAGCCGTATTCCGCGATCGTTGGCGGCAGAACGGCCTGCCCGAACTCGGCTGGACTGTGCTCCGCTTCACCTGGTGGGATGTGATGCGAGACCCTGATGGGGTGGCCGAGATAGTGCAGCGCACCCTACGTCGACGTGTGGCCTGACGCTTTATCCGCGAGAGTTGGCAGCGGTTAACAGCACCGGTGAGCCGGGTTGGTAGTCCTTGAAGAGCGGCCAACTACGCTGACCAGCATGGCTGTTGTGTCGGTGTTCGAGCAGCTGGAGCTGCTGCTGCCCCGGGTCTCCAAGCCGGTGCAGTACGTCGGAGGCGAGCTCAACGCCACGGTGAAGGACTGGGACACCACCACGGTGCGCTGGGCGTTGATGTACCCGGATGCCTATGAGGTCGGGCTACCCAATCAGGGAATCATGATCCTCTACGAGGTGCTCAACGAGCAGCCCGACGTCCTCGCCGAGCGGACCTACGCGGTGTGGCCGGATCTCGAAAAACTGATGCGCGAGCACGGTGTGCCGCAGTTCACCGTGGAGTCGCACCGGCCGGTCGGCGCTTTCGACCTGCTCGGGGTCTCC
>JBOHFU010000697.1:0-2415 GCA_050699675.1 Pseudonocardiaceae bacterium | reverse complement strand
CCGAGCGTCTTGCTGGGAAAGAACGACAGCACCCCGCCAGCGCCCAGCAGCCCGGCATGGATCCCGTTCCAGCGCATGCCGAGCGCTTCGGCGCTGTCCTCCACCACGGTCAGCCCATGCCGCGCCGCCACGTCGAGCACACCGTGCATCTCGGCCATCTGGCAGAAGAGGTGGACGGGCATGACCATGCGGGTGCGCGGGGTCACGGCCCGGGCCAACGACTGCGGATCGATCGCATAGGTGTGCGGGTCGATATCGGCGAAGACCGGCTGCCCGCCGGCAAGCACGACCGCCGACGCCGACGCGATGAAGCTGAAGGCCGGCACGATCACCTGGTCGCCCGGCTGCAGGCCGCAGGCCCGCAGCAGCAGGACCAGCGCGTCGGTACCGGAGTTGACACCCACCACGTGCCGGGCGCCGGTCCACTCGGCCAGGGCGGCCTCGAACTCGGCCACCTTGTGTCCGTGCGAGTACTTGCCGCGATCCATGATGTCGTTGCAGTGCGCGCGGATGAGCGGCCACAGCGTTTCGAACGTCGCCGCTTGCGTGAAGAACGGCACCGAACAATGCGCGGCGCAGTCCGGGACATCGACATCTGACAAGTAGGAAAGGTCCTTCATTTCCCCCCCTCCGATAGGTCACGATGGTGTCGGGGGTTGCGGAACTTGTCAAGCCTTTTCTCGACTCGCGGCGGCATGGCTTACCGGGGAAGCGCCGACCCAGTACTTAAGGTACTGGATTAGCCCGCGACAACCCGGTCAAAATTAGTAAGGTAAGGGTGATGGCTGCCGGAAAAGATAACGGTAGTATTCGAGCGGCAGAAGGCAAGCGAGAGGTATCGAGTCATAATCCAAAGGCCGAGAGGGTTGTCGTGTTCCAAACGCTCATCGTCGGCCTAGGCCGCTCGGGAAGGGACCTTCATCTGCCGGTGCTGTCCCGCGCGCGGACGATGCAGGCCTTCCAGCACCTGTTCGATTCCCGACCGATCGTCGCATTCGACCCGGGTGGTACCCAGGCCGAACTTCCTGGCGCGGTGCTGGTCCGATCATTGGCGCAGGCCGCCGACATGGCCGATCCCGACCGCACGGTCGTGCACCTGTGTAGCCCGCCGGCCACGCGCGTCGAGGTGCTGGAACAGCTCGCCCAGCTCGGTTTCCAGAAGGTCGTCGTGGAAAAGCCGCTCGCGGTTGATGAGCATGACCTCGCCGAAATCGCTCGGCTCCACCGGCATTGGAACCTCAATTTGGTGGTGGTAGCGCCGTGGCTGGCCAGTGCGCTCACTCACCGCATCCTGCAGACCCTGCACGGGGGCGAGCTGGGCTATCTCCAATCCGTGTTCGTGGTCCAACGCAAGCCACGCTTCACCCGGTCACTTGCGGGGTGCGGCCACCCCACCGCGTTCGATGTCGAGATGCCGCACTCGGTCGGCGTGGCCCTCGCGATCGCCGGTGACGCCAAGGTCTGCCACGCCCGGTTGACCGACATGAAGTTCGAGGATGTGGTGATCCCGCGGCTTGGCAGCGCGTGGCTTTCGCTCGATCACGAGGGCGGAGTGTGCACGGAGATCCTCTCCGATCTGACGTCACCGATGCGCGAGCGCCGGATCACCCTCAAGCTGCAACGGGGGACGATGATCGGCCACTACGCGAACAGCGAAGCCGACCACACCGCGCAGCTGAGGATCACGGCCAGTGGGCACGAAACACGTTCGGTATTCCACGACGACGCGCTGACCGCCTTCATCCTGCGGACCTACCAGCGCTTCGCCGCGCCTGGGCACGGCAGCGACGACTTCACGCTCAACGCCGAGGTGGTCCGGCTGCTCAGTGATGCGAAACGCCACTGCACAGCCGGCAGTCAGGTCGGGGCCGGCCTGCTTGCCCGCCGGTACGACGGGAATGGATGGGGGCGACGTGCTTACTGACCAGGCAGCGCCCGCAGCGCCGGGCGGGCCGGGCACGGCTACTCAGACAATCTCCTACGCCGGGATCGGCGACGAGGCCGGCGCCAGTCTGCGAACCCAGATGGACGCGCTCGCCCAGCTCGGCTGGAGCCGCATCGAACTGCGCACGGTCGACGGTACCGCGGTCGCGGACCTCGACAACCGGGCGTTCACCCGGCTCGCCGGCGCCCTGGCCGCCCAGGGACTGACCGTCACTGGTGTCGCCTCGCGAATCGGCAACTGGTCGCGACCGATTACCGGAGCCTTTGCCCGAGACCTGGACGAGCTCGCCATCCTCACCCACCGGTGCGCCGCCCTCGGCACCCGGTACGTCCGGGTGATGTCCTACCTCAACGCCGGCCTCGACGAGCGTGAATGGCGACGGCGGGCGGTGGATCGGATGCGCGAGCTGGCCGGCCGGGCCGAACGAGCCGGGCTCGTCCTGCTCCACGAGAACTGCACCGGCTGGGCCG
>JBOHFU010000696.1:0-2420 GCA_050699675.1 Pseudonocardiaceae bacterium | reverse complement strand
TCGCGATCGAGCGCGCTGGCGTCCAAGGCCACCGGTTTCCCCATCGCCAAGATCGCCGCGAAGCTCGCGATCGGCTACACCCTCGACGAGATCACCAACGACATCACCGGCGAGACCCCGGCCAGCTTCGAGCCCACCCTGGACTATGTGGTGGTCAAGGTGCCCCGGTTCGCCTTCGAGAAGTTCCCCGGCGCGGACCCCACGCTCACCACCACCATGAAATCGGTGGGCGAGGCGATGGCGCTGGGCCGCTCGTTCCCCGAGGCGTTGGGCAAGGCGCTGCGCTCGATGGAGACCCCTGCCGCCGGCTTCTGGACCCGGCCCGATCCACCGTCAGCGTCGGTGGACGCGGAGCTGGAGGCGCTGCGGATCCCGCATGACGGCCGGCTCTACACCGCGGAGCGGGCACTGCGCCTGGGTGCCACCGTGGCGCAGGTCTGCGAAGCGTCGGGAATCGACCCGTGGTTCGTCGACCAGATCGCCGGCCTGGTCGAGCTGCGCACCGAACTCGTCGCCGCGCCGGAACTGGACGCGGCGCTGCTGCGCCGGGCCAAACGGTCCGGTATCTCCGACCGGCAGCTCGCCGCCGTGCGCGGGCACCTCTCTGAGCCCGAGATCCGAGCCCTGCGGCACCGCTTGGGCGTGCGGCCGGTCTACAAGACCGTGGACACCTGCGCCGCCGAGTTCGCCGCCCGCACCCCGTACCACTACTCCGCCTACGAGAGTGACCCCGACGCCGAGACCGAGGTCACCGAGCAGCGGGAACGGCCCAAGGTGATCATCCTGGGCTCCGGGCCGAACCGGATCGGTCAGGGCATCGAGTTCGACTACTCCTGCGTGCACGCCGCGATCGCGCTGCGTTCGTCGCCCAGCCCACCCGGCGGGTACGAGACCGTGAT
This sequence comes from Pseudonocardiaceae bacterium, assembly GCA_050699675.1. Lineage (GTDB taxonomy): Bacteria > Actinomycetota > Actinomycetes > Mycobacteriales > Pseudonocardiaceae. Next base: position 1,521 of record JBOHFU010000696.1, on the reverse strand, counting down.
GATCAACTGCAACCCGGAGACCGTGTCCACCGACTACGACACCGCAGATCGGCTCTATTTCGAGCCGTTGACATTCGAGGACGTCATGGAGGTGGTGGACGCCGAGCGGGCCTCGGGCACCGTGGCGGGGGTGATCGTGCAGCTGGGCGGTCAGACCCCGCTGGGGCTGGCGCAGCGGCTGGCCGACGCGGGCGTCCCGGTGGTCGGCACGACCCCAGAAGCGATTCACCTCGCCGAGGACCGCGGTTCCTTCGGTGCGGTGCTGGAGCGGGCCGGGTTGCCCGCACCGGCCTACGGCACCGCCACGTCGTTCGCGGAGGCCCGCAAGATCGCCGAGGAGATCGGCTACCCGGTGCTGGTTCGCCCCTCCTACGTGCTCGGCGGGCGTGGCATGGAGATCGTCTACGACGAGGAGACGCTGGCCGGCTACATCGCCCGCGCTACCGAGATCACCCCCGAGCACCCGGTGCTGGTGGACCGCTTCCTCGACGACGCTATCGAGATCGACGTCGACGCGCTGTGCGACGGCAGCGAGGTTTACCTCGGCGGGATCATGGAGCACATCGAGGAGGCCGGAATCCATTCTGGTGACTCCTCCTGCGTGTTGCCGCCGATCACGCTGGGCGAGTCCGACCTGGCCACGGTGCGTGCGTCGACCGAGGCGATCGCTCGGGGGATCGGCGTCCGCGGCCTGCTCAATGTGCAGTACGCCCTCAAGGGCGACGTGCTTTACGTGCTGGAGGCCAACCCGCGGGCCAGTCGCACCGCACCGTTCGTCTCCAAGGCCACCGCGGTACCGCTGGCCAAGGCCGCCGCCCGGATCATGCTCGGCGCCAGTATCGCCGAGTTGCGGGCTGAGGGCCTGCTGCTCGGGCACTCCGACGGTGGCGACCTGCCTGCCGACGCGCCGGTGGCCGTCAAGGAAGCCGTGCTGCCCTTCCACCGGTTCCGCACCCCGGAGGGTCAGGGGGTGGACTCGCTGCTGGGGCCGGAGATGAAGTCCACCGGCGAGGTGATGGGCATCGACGCCGCGTTCGGGCAGGCCTTCGCGAAGTCCCAGGCCGCGGCCTACGGCTCGCTACCGACGTCGGGGCGGGTGTTCGTGTCGGTGGCCAACCGGGACAAGCGGGCCATGGTGTTCCCGGCCAAACGGCTGGCCGATCTGGGCTTCGAGGTCCTCGCCACCCGGGGAACCGCCAACACGCTGCGCCGCAACGGCATCCCCTGCACCGTGGTGCGCAAGCACTTCGAGGGCCCGGACAACATCGTCGACCTGATCAACGCCGGGGAAGTCGATATGATCATCAACACGCCCTACGGCAATCCGGGTCCCCGGGTGGACGGCTACGAGATCCGCACCGCCGCGGTGTCCCGGGACATCCCGTGTATCACCACCGTGCAGGGCGCCGCAGCCGCCGTCCAAGGCATTGAAGCCCTCATCCGCGGTGACATCACCGTCCGCCCCCTCCAAGCCCTCCACGCCGCCCTCCGCGCCTGTCCCGCGACACCCCACCCGAACCC
>JBOHFU010000695.1:0-2423 GCA_050699675.1 Pseudonocardiaceae bacterium | reverse complement strand
CCCGCCGGCGCAGCTGCTCGTCCAGTTCTCTGTCGATGCGCAGGTGCAGCGGCACGTTCAGGGTGCTAGCCTGCTCGGCGATTTCGGCTTCGGCGACCTCGGCCTCTTCCTGGGCGACCTCGGCGAGGATCGCTTCGTGCCGGGCTCGGCGTGCGGTCTGGGCCTCCTCGGTGGTATCGGTCATCGGTGAGTCTCCTTGCCTTCGAGGTATTCGCGGAGGTCAGTCCCGCGCGTCTTCCACGCAGTGACGCCGGACCAGTCCTCCGAGCCGACCGACTGCGAATGTGCGCCGCGTCCTCGTCGTCCCACCACAGCTCACCCGTCACGTCCCCATTGTAGCGCGTTGTACTACAATGGGAGCTCGGATCGGACGCGGTGCTGCTGTGTGCAAGTCTCCGACGAAGGTCACGGCACCACTGACGGTCGGCAGCGCACGGACCAGCCACAGCTCTTGGCTCTGGCGCGCTGTGCTTGCCCTCTGGTTCACCCGGTCAGGTTGAAGGCGCGGACGACGGTGCTCGGTTCGTCGAGCCACACGGTCTGAGCGTCGGTGGTCACGGTCATGCCGAACCGCGCGAGGCCGGGTTTGCCGTGCTCGTACCACCAGTCGTAGGCGGCTTCGGCTTCGTCCCACAGCCGGCGTGGGCCGAGTTGGTGTACTACGAGCTTGTCGGATGAGGTGAGGTTGGCGTCCAGTCGGGCCCACGATTTGGTGGTGATGTCGTCGAGTTCCAGGACGTTGTGGTCTTCGCCGAATTTGTTGAGTCCGACAGTGAGAGCGCAGCGGGGCACGCGGAGCCCAATGGAGAATGCAGCCTGATCGCTGTTGATCATGCGGAAGAAGTCCCACCCGTGTACCTCGGTGGTGGTCACCTCCGCGTGGGCGATGTCAGCCTCGTCAGGTTCGTAGAAACGGCGGCGCTGCGAGCGTAGCCGCATGAACGCGAGATCCCCGCCGAAGCGACCGGTGATGGTGCCCTCGGGGGCCACTTGCAGGGTCAGCATGACGCCGTTGCAGTAGTCGGTTCCCCACGGTGTGACGATGAGACCACCGGGTCGGATCTGGTCCAGCCAGGTTCGCGGGACGATCTCGCGGACCGCGGCGGTGGCCAGCACCCGGTTATACGGCGCCCCGTCCGGGTAGCCGTCCGCGCCGTCTGCGGTGATCACTAGCGGTGAGTATCCGGCGCGGGTCAGCGCCGCCCGTGCGGCCTGGGCGATCAGCGGGTCGACTTCGATGCTGACCACTCGGCCCCGCTGGCCGATTCGCTTGCACAGTAGCGCGGCGTTCCACCCGGTGCCGGTACCGATCTCCAGCACCGAATGTCCTGGATGGACGTCTAATGCATCGAGCATGTCGGCCACGATCGAGGGCTTGCTGCACGAGCTCGACGGCGACCAGCCTGTCTCACCGACCGGCGTGAGACCCTCGTCGACCTGAGTGATCACAGGCTCATTCGCCCCGACCAGCTCCCACCACCGTTGCGGGTCATCCTGTTTGGACAGCGCGACGAACCCGGGCTGTGGGTGACCCGCGTCGATATCAACCCAGATGGTGTCGGGGATGAACGGGTCGCGGGGAACCTCGGCGATCAGCTCCTGCCAACCCGTGCGGGTGTGCCCCACGATTTCCTAGCTGTCCTTGTCCGGGTCGTCTTCCTCGTGTTTTCCGCGGCCGTAGTCCTTGGGAGTCTCTGTCTTGTCCGGCTGGTAGACACCCTGGCCATCGCGGTCCCCATCGTGCTTATTCGGCTTGCCATCCTTGCCCATCCGCAACCCCCTCGTTGTTCCACGATGGAGTAGTCCTTCTCTCCGAGCTGTTCCTACCTATACGGCGGTGGCGACCAAGCGGTCGCGGAGTTCGGCGACGCCGGTGCTGTCGTGCAGTGGTTCCAGCACGGTGTTCAGGACGTGCAGCCGGTCGTGCGCCCGGGGGGACTGCACTGCAGAGACTGCGTCGACGGCTTGGTGGCCGACGGTGACCGCAGTGTCGATGTCTCCGGCGATCGCGTAGGCCCCGACGAGATGCGTGAGGAACAGCGCCCGGGGCCGGGCGTAGTCGGGGCCGAGGCTGTCCACGGCGTGGCACAGCAGCGGCACCGCCCGGCTAGCGGCGCGCGGGTCACCGCCGACGCGGGCCATTGTGTAGTGGGTGCCGCCTTGCTTGGCGGCCAGGCTGACTTCATCGTGGGATGCGCCCCAGGGCGGACGGGTTGCCGGGTCGATGGCACTGAAGTGTTCTTCGGCCCGGCCCAGCGCGTGGGCACAAGCTGCGGCGTCGCCCTTGGCGGCGTGTGCCCGGGCCTGGGTGCTCACTAGGAGGCTGGTGGTCGCCGCGGACACGGGATGTGAGCCGATCGCGGCGGCGTGGCCGAGCTGAACCAGGCGCAGCGCCTCATCCGGCTTGCCCAGGTGCTCCGCTT
>JBOHFU010000694.1:0-2425 GCA_050699675.1 Pseudonocardiaceae bacterium | reverse complement strand
ACCTCAAGGTCACCACGCCCGCCGCGTGCGTTGTCGTCCGGCTCTCCGGCAACGCGACGAGCTTGCTGGCCATCGACCGGGACAACGAGTACGCGAACTCGGTCGCCGCGGTAGCGGCGGGAGCCGGCGCACCGGTCGTCGACTACCTGCCAGGTGAGGGCGTCCTCGTGATCGGCTACCTGCCCGGGCGGACGCTGCACGACGGCGACCTCGCCGAGACCGGCCAGCTGCACCGGGTCGCGGAGGCGTGCCGGAGGCTGCACGACGGTCCGCGGTTCCGGGACGACTTCGACATGTTCGCCACCCAGCGCCGCTACCTCGGCATCGTGCAGAGCCACGGCCTGCGCCTGCCGCCGCGGTATACGGAGTTTGCGCCGGCGGCCGAGCGCATCCGCGCCGCACTCGCCGAGCGGCCCGAACCGACGGTGCCATGCAACAACGATCTGCTCGCCGAGAACTTCATCGACGACGGTGACCGCACCTGGATCATCGACTACGAATATTCCGGCAACAACGACCCCTGCTTCGAGCTCGGCAACATCTGGAGCGAGGCGAGCCTGCAACAGGATCACCTGGACGAGTTGGTCACCGCGTACTACGGCCGGTCACTGTGCAACAAGATCGCTCGCGCCCGGCTGCTGGGCCTGATGTCGAAGTACGGCTGGACCTTGTGGGCCTCGATCCAGGACGCCCGCAGCGAGCTGGACTTCGACTTCTGGTCGTGGGGAATGGAGAAGTACGAACGAGCCGTGTCGGAGTTCGAAGGGCCGGACTTCGAGCGCCTGCTGCAGGAGGTTCAGCGGGTCGACTGACACCGATCGCGAGGAGGACGATGAGTCCGGCTGGCGGATCTGGCGGAAGGTCTCCCGGCGCCGGGTCCCGGGGTTCGCGGTCACCGCGATCGCGGTGCTGGCCTGGGCACTGATGCTGCCGACACTGGCCAACGCTGCGATCGGCTACCTCGTCGGCACCTCCATCGCGGTGATCGGGCTGTACATCGCGTTCGCGATCCCGATCCACCTGCGGCTGCGCCAGGGCGACCGCTTCGAGCGCGGAGCCTGGTCCCTCGGGCGGTGGCACCGGTGGATCGGGGTCCCCGCGCTGCTATGGATCATCGTGGTGTGCGTCCTGTTCCTGATGCCGGTCTCGCCCAAGGGCATCCCGGGCAACGCGGACTTCACCTGGGAGCTCGTTAACTACGCACCGCTCACCGTCGGCGGCGCGTTGATCCTGTTTGGCGGGTGGTACCTGCTGTCGGCCCGGCGGTGGTTCACGGGCCCCGTGCGCGAGGCGGAGACCGAGCAGCAGCTCGAGTCGATCGAGAAGTCGCTCCAGTAGCGAGCGCGGAGCGCCGGAGGGAGCGGTATGCCGGCCACCGGTGGTCCCTTGACGGTCGAGCAGTTGCGAATGCAGGTGGACGACGGGCAGGTCGACACGGTGCTGGTGGCGATCACCGACATGCAGGGGCGGCTGCAGGGCAAGCGGTGTGCCGCGCGGTACTTCCTGGACGAGGTGATGCCGCATGCAGCCGAGGCGTGCAACTACCTGCTGGCGGTCGATGTCGACATGACGCCCGTCGCCGGCTACGCCATGTCGTCCTGGGAGCGGGGCTACGGCGACTTCGTGCTCAAGCCCGACCTGTCCACGCTGCGCCGGGTGCCCTGGCACGAGGCTACCGCGCTGGTGCTGTGCGACCTGGCCTGGGCGGACGGCACCCCGGTCACCGCCTCGCCCCGGCAGATCCTGCGCCGCCAGCTCGAGCGGCTCACCGAGCGCCGGCTGGCCGCGTTCGTCGGCACCGAGCTCGAACTCCTGGTCTTCAAGACCTCCTACGAGGACGCCTGGCGCTCGGGGTACCGCAACCTCGAACCCGCGAACCAGTACAACGTGGACTACTCGATGATCGGCACCGGCCGGATCGAGCACCTGTTACGACGCATCCGCAACGGCATGTCCGGCGCTGGGCTGTACGTGGAGTCGGCGAAGGGCGAGTGCAACCTCGGCCAGCACGAGATCGCGTTCCGCTATGCCGGCGCGCTCACCACATGCGACAACCACAGCATCTACAAGACCGGTGCCAAGGAGATCGCGGACCAGGAGGGTATGAGCCTGACGTTCATGGCGAAATACGACCAACGCGAAGGCAACTCCTGCCACATCCACATCTCGCTACGGTCGCTCGAGGGTGTGCCCGTGCTGGTGGGAAGCGGGCCGCACGCCTTCTCGAAGCTGATGGAGCACTTCATCGCCGGCCAGCTCGCCGGCCTTTGCGAGCTGACCTACCTCTTCGCACCGAACATCAACTCCTACAAACGGTACGTGCCAGGCAGCTTCGCCCCGACCGCCGTTGCCTGGGGACTGGACAACCGGACCTGCGCGCTGCGCGTTGTCGGGCACGGTGAGTCGCTACGGGTGGAGAACCGGG
>JBOHFU010000693.1:0-2427 GCA_050699675.1 Pseudonocardiaceae bacterium | reverse complement strand
TCGCCGCCATGGAGGAGACCCTCGGCGAGGCCTACACGGAGCCGGCTGCCGACGTGCGCGGCTACGTCGAGTCCGTGAAGTCGCCGGCCGCCTGACTCTCTGCGCCTGACCGGGGTGGGCTAGGTCCCCTCGGCGCGCCCCCAGAAGGCGCGGAGCAGTGCAGCGGTCCGCTCCGGCTCCGCTTGATGCGAGGTGTTCAGGTGGTGCAGGCCGTCGAAGAGCTCGGAGGAGTAGTCGGGGAAGCGGCGCGCGAGCCGGGCGCGCATGGCCGTCCAGCGTGGATGGCTCGAGCTCCCGTGGGTGTAGAGGACCGGGGCGGTGAACGCCTCGTACCGCGCCGGGTCGACGCGATGCCGGGCGATCGCCCGCAGGAATGCCCGGATGCCGGCCGGCCGAGTCGCCATCCACGGCGGCGGGGGTCCCTCCGGTCGCGGCGGAAGCTGCACATCGGGCGCGACCTGCAGGCGCATGAAGGCGGCGATCGCCTCCGGTCCGGGCAGAGACTGCGCCGCGGCGAGCTCGTCCACGTACGGATCCGAGCGGTCCTCGGCGCTGAAGTCGGTGGCAGGCTCGTCGACGGCGAGTGACAGCACCCGCTCCGGGTGGGCCGCTGCAAACGCCAGCGCGCACGCGCCTCCGCCCGAGTGGCCGTAGAGGTGGAAGCGCGCCAGGCGGGCATCGTCGGCCGCGGCGGCGATGCCCGCGATCTCCGCGTCGATCGCATAGTCGGGAAGCGGCTCGCCGCGCGCGTACACCTCGAGATCCTTGGGGATCGCGACGACGCCGTCGAGTTGTCGGAGCAGCGGCGCATACCGCAGGGCGGCGGGCATGATGATGCCCGGGAGGAAGATCACGTGGGCCACCGGCGGTGCGATCCTCTCACGGCACGGGCCCTGGAGATAGGTCGGGGCCTTCCCGGAGGAAGGCCCCGCTTCGCACTGGGCGAGATGCCGCTCAGTCCATCGTCTGTGGGTTCAGGTGATCGACGAGCCTCTTCTTGCCGGGCCTCTCGATCTTCGTTCGGTACACCACCATTCCCTGCGCGATGGCGTTGTTCTCGACTCCGTCCGACGCGTAGACCGGGATGCCGGGGCCCTTCTTGAACAGCGGGCCCGTGTACGGGTACGCGGACCAGGTGCCCGAATCCCGGATCGGGTCGTAGTAGGCGATCTCCTTCAGCCTCGTGGGATGGGTGAAGTCGATCACGTCCACGCCGCCCGTGTACCAGGCGTTGACGAGCAGGTCGCGCTTGATGCCCATGACGGCCATCCCCATGTGCGCCGAGCAATACTCGGTTGCTGCTGGGTTGGGCCGCAGGTCGCCGACGTGGAACTCGCTCAGGAAGTTGCCCTCCAGATCGGAGAAGAACATCCGCCCGGTCTTGTGCGTTCCTCCGGCCGGGTTCCACGGCCGCGGCTGGTAGGTCGTCATCGTTGGACAGCCGCTCCCGAAGGACTCGTCGACCCAGTTCACGACGGTCCCCTCGTTGTTGAACATCACCGAGTGGAAGAAGTCGACCGCTCCGGGGAACTGGCCGGTACCGCCCGAGGAGACCTCGTCATCGCCGATCGCGATCGGGTTCTGCGTGTCCGGGATCCCGGTGGCCGGGTCGATCTCCCAGACCTGGCCCTGCTCGGCGCACGCGCCGCCGGCGAGGTTGTGCTCCATGTGAACCACGATGTCATGGCAGGCCACCGCTGCCGGCTCCAGACCGGTCAGGCCCTTCTCGGTCCAGTCCATCCGACCATCCGGATCGCCGGGGTAGCTGATCGCCGGCGCGGCGATCTCGGTCGTGGCCGCCGGATTGTTCAGCGGCACCGACAGCACCTGAATCTGGCGGTGCAACGGATCGTTGACGACCTTGTCGTCGTCGTACGGGTTGGTGACGTTGTTGAAGTTGGCCTGTCCGCACGTCGGCCCCGGACGCAGCGGATACGACGCGGCGTAGACGATCAGCCGCGGGTTCACCGGATCCTCTGCGAACCCGGTCCACGCCGTGATCGTGTGCGCGCCGCAGTCGGTGTACTGCATGTCGACCGGGGTGATCGTCTGGAACGGATTCGCCGGGTCATCGCTCAGCGTGAACACCCGCACGCCCTCCCAGCCGTTCCGATCGTCGTGCGCGGACCGTGGCGCGCCGCAGTTCGGGTTGGCCATCGTGCGGTCCACCGCCAGCAGCAGCAGGTCGGCGACGCCGTTCCCGTTCCGGTCCCAGACGATGGGATCGTTCTGGTTGGCGTCGCAGGCGAAGTCCCTCACCAGCTGCGGGCTGGTCGGGTTGGAGATGTCGAAGATCCGCGCGCCGCCGCGGGACCCGGTCCCGGGCGGGAACCCTGTATCGCCGGTGTAGTAGCCCACGAAGGCGTGATCGCCCCAGAAAGCGAGGTCGGAGTTGGTCGCCTGGTTGGGGGACGTGAAGATCTCGTC
>JBOHFU010000692.1:0-2428 GCA_050699675.1 Pseudonocardiaceae bacterium | reverse complement strand
GCACCACCAGCGCGGGGGCGTCGGCGTAGAGCGGGTGCGCGGCCAGCGGCGCAGTGTTTCCGCATCCTGCACAGGTGGCCACGGCCGCCGTCAGGTCCACGGTGAACAATTCGGCGAGCGGGCCGGCGGCCGCGTTGGCGTCCAGTCGCCGGTCTGCCGCCTCGTCTGGGTCGGTCATCAGGGGCCTCCGGTGGCTCCGAAACGTTCGGTCTTGACCCGGGTCGGGTCGTGACCGAGGTCGATCAACGCGCCGGCGACGGTTTCGACGAAGCTAGTCGGGCCGCACACCAGCAGATGCGGGGCCTGCGCCGGCGGGACGGTGTGTGCGGCCAGCAGCACCACGTCGACTCGTCCGGTCAGCCCGGTCCACCCCGCGGGCGCCCCGCGGGTGAGGGTCACGTTGACCTCGACCGCGGCCGGTCGGTGCTCCAGTTCGGCCCGGCCGATGACGTCGTCGACCGTTCGTGCGGAGTACAGCAGCCGCACCGGCACGGCGCTTCCGGTGGCGCGGTGATGGCCGAGCATGGACAGGAAAGGCGCCACGCCGGAGCCGCCGGCGATCAACTGCACCGGGCCGGCGGTGCCGGTGGGCCACACGAAGTAGCCGCCGATCGGGCCGCGGAGTTCAAGAAGATCACCCGCGCGCAGCACGTCGGTGAGGTAGGGCGAGACCTCCCCGTCCTCCAGGCGCTCCACGACCAGCTCGATCCCGGGTTGCTCCGGCGCGGAGGCGATGGAGTAGCTGCGCTGCGCGGTGTAGCCGTCAGCGGCGGTCAGGCGCACGTCGACGTGCTGGCCCGGCAGGTGCCCGGCCCAGTCCGGGGGACGCAGGTTCAGCCGCCACGCGCGCCGGGTCTCGCGGTGCAGCGCGAGGACTTCGGCGCGTTGCCAGCTCAGTCGCCGGTGTATCGCTGTTCTCGCCACGGGTCGCCATAGTTGTGGTAGCCGAAGGTCTCCCAGAACCCAGGCTCGTCGTCGAGGGTCAGCTCCAGCCCGCGGACCCACTTTGCGGACTTCCAGAAATACAGGTGCGGTACCAGCAGCCGGGCCGGTCCGCCGTGCTCGGGCTCCAGCGGCTGACCGTCGTAGGTGTCGACCACCCAGGCCTGCCCGCCGGTGAGGTCGGCCAGCGGCAGGTTCGTCGTGTAGCCACCGTCGCTGAACGCGACCGCGAACTCCGCGGCAGTAACGACGTCAGCGAGCAAGGTGTCCACCGACACCCCCTCCCACCGGGTGTCGAACTTCGACCAGCTGGTCACGCAATGGATATCAACCGAAACCGATTCGCGGGGTAGCCCCTGAAACTCTGCCCAACTCCAGCGGCGCACCTCATCGACCTGCCCCTGCACCCGAAAGTCCCAGTCGGTCAACGAAGTGCGCGGTGTCGGGCCAGCCGACAACACGGGGAACCCGTCCCCGACGTCGTACTGCCCAGGCGGCAACCGCCCGGGTGGAGCCTCCCGTCGTCGACGGGCGAACCCGCGAGACACGAACGACATCCCGCCCTCCCTCCCGCCAGTAGTCACTGGCCACCCAGGCAGCATGGCCGCCCAGCGGCGCATCCACAGACCGCCTTCACGCTTAAGTCTCCACCACCCGATAGACAAAGCGCTTGCCGAACCTGAGCGCGGGTGTCAGTGATTTCCCGCCAGCCGCTGTCATCGTGAGCGCATGGCCACGGTTTGGGATCTCGACGATCTCTGTAACCGCGCCTCTGCGCTGCTGCTTCTTGGAGGAGCATAGGCATGGCCAAGGGGCACCGTGTTGTCCTTCTCACCGAAGATGATCAATAGCGGTCCCCGGTCGGGATTCTTGGTATCCACCTTCGCTTCGGTCCATGAATTGAGGTTGGTGGTCGCCGCCTGAAACGGCGGCACCCCGGAGGCCGGCACTGCGAAGGTCGCATAGAGATCTTTCCCCTGGTCCTCACCCACGGCGTCGGCGAAGCGAAACTGTTCGTAGGTGAGTGGAAGGGCACGGTGGGGTTGGCGGTGACTATGCCCCTCGGTGCACGTGCAGTTCGCGATCTTGGCGCTGTCGTGCACCGAACAGCGGCCTGATTGCTCAAATTCTGATCAAGATGCGTGTTCGATGAGTCGCCCACATGTCCACGTTGGGTTCCGCGTTGCCCGCAAGCCAGGACACCGGCTCGTCGAACGGCCGTCCGAAGGTATCGCCGAAGTAGCCCAGCTCAACACCGGCCAGGTGCTTGATCAGCCCAACAAATTGGTGCCGGTCGGCGTCAGCGGACGGCGGATGTCGTACTCCGAGAGCCCGTCAAGCTTCCACAGCAGGGCTTCGCGAGCGGCCTGCAGGTAACGGTGAAGATCCGACTTCGGGTTCAATCCAGTCACGCCGGACAGCCTCCCAACCGGCACTGGCATCAAGCCTGGTTTCCCTCGAGCTGGTGGACGCGCCACGCTCGGCC
>JBOHFU010000691.1:0-2431 GCA_050699675.1 Pseudonocardiaceae bacterium | reverse complement strand
CCCCGGCCATAGAACTCCAACGGCACCCCGGCCGCCAAGCGGATCTCGGCGTACCGGTCCAGCAGCACGCCCACCGCGATCCTGGCCTCAACCCGGGCCAGCAGCTGGCCGATGCAGAAGTGGATGCCGTAGCCGAAGGCCAGGTGGTGGCTACCGGAGCGATGGATGTCGAACCGATCCGGGTCGGCGAACTCGCGTTCGTCCCGGTTGGCGGAGAGCAGCCACGGCGTGACGATCGCATCCGCCGGGATGACCTGCCCGGCCAGCTCGGTCTCGACCATGGTCACCCGGCCGACCTGGGTGAACGAGGGGCGGTACCGCAGCACCTCCTCGATGGCGGCCTCCACCAGCGAGCGGTCCGCGTGCAGCTCGGCCCACACGTCGGGGTGCTCATCCACGCACAACACGGTGTTGCCGAGCAACGCGGTGGTGGTGATGTGGCCGGCGATCAGCAACACGACGGAGAAGTTCACGACCTCCTCGTCGGACAGCCGCTCACCGTCGGCTTCCACGGCGGCCAGCCGGCTGATCAAGTCCTGCCGCGGGTGGGCCCGCCGATCGGCGCAGTGCTCGCCCAGGTAGGCGAGCATGTCCGCGGTGGCATCGTCGATCTTCCGGCCCAGCTCCGGATCGTTCATGTCGGCCATGTCCCGGTCGAAGAGCCGGTCCGCCCAGGACCGGAACAGCTCGCGGTCGGAGGTCGGCAGGCCGAGCAGCTCGGCGATCACGGTCACCGGCAGCGGGTAGGCCAGGGCCGAGACGAGGTCGAACTCGGCGGCGCCGCCGGTGGCGTCGAGCAGCTCGTGGCTGACCTCGGCGATGCGGGGAGCGAGCCCGGTGACGACCTTCGGGCTGAAGGCCGCACCGACCAGCCGGCGCAGCGTGTGATGGCGTGGCGGGTCGGTCCGGAGCAGATTGCCTTGGGTGAACTTCTGCCCGACCGGGAGTACGCGGCCCACGTCGGAGGAGAACACCTGCGGGTCGGAGATCGCCCGCGCCGCGTCGGCGTAGCGAAAGACGTGCCAGATGCCGTAGGCATCGCGCCACACCGGGTGCTCATCGCGCATCTCACGCAGCCACGGCAGCAGGGTGCGGCCACCGTCCTCGATGGTCGGCGGGAGGGTGTGCAGGTTAGCGGTCATGGTTGCTCCTGTAGTTCCGGGAGTGGAGTGGCGGCGCCGGGGTCACATCCCGCGCGCATCCGGTCGAAGAGGTCGATGGCCCGGGGAGCGATCGCGCGTAGCGTGCCGGGATCGGGCTCGCCCGGCGGCTCCAAGGCCAGCCGGATGACCTCGGCCAGCGCCGCCGCCTTGTGCTCGAGGGACAGCTCCCGCAGATGTTCGGGCAGGAACTGCTCGGTGACGTAGAAGCCGGTGCCGACCGCGTTCAGCACGTACATCTGAGTCTGGCGGTCGGTGTCGTTACGGAGCAGGCCGTGCGCCCGCATCAAGTCGACGTAGTCGTCGAACAACGCGTCGGCGACCCGTCGCCGGGCCGCGAAGCCGCCTGAGTCGCTGGCGGCGAGCTTGCCGAGGGTGTCGAGGTCGCGGGTGTACAGCGCCCTGGCCAGCGGCCGTCGCATGATCGCCAAGAAGCTCGCCCGCGTGACCCGATGCAGCAGCACCTCGGCTGGATCGGCCCGCATGCCCACGAGCAGTTCCCGCGTCACCTCGGCCACCTCGCGCAGCAGCAGCACGGCGAACAGCTCGTGCTTGGTCTTCCAGTGCAGGTAGACCGTCCCCTTGCCGACCTCGGCTCGGGTCGCGATGTCCTCGATGGTGACCCGCTTGTAGCCGAAGCGCACCAGCAGCTCGCCAGCCGCCTCCAGGATGCGGTCTGCCCGAAGGGTCTGCTCAGACCGGTCCAGTGCTCGTTTCACCCGCCACCTCACTTGCTGACTGATGACTGAGTATCAAATTTGGTCACTGGCCACACGGCGACGCTAGCAGCACGCCAGATACCGGGCAACTGGAGAGCAGTCGCGGATCAGATGCCGCCGGCCTTACTCGTTGGTCTCATCACCGCTACTACTGGTATGCGGTTTTTCACGCACTGCGACGCCTGAGAAGAAGAATCTGGGATCCACCTGAGGATTTCTCAAGAAGTTCACACACAACGTTTCAATGAGGGCCGATACCGCGACTTAATAGAGTATGAAGCGTCTACTGATACTGGTGACAGTAGCGCTACTCTGCGTTGCTGGTCTCGAGTTTTCCTTTGCGGCGGCGATCGCGTCGAACACACACGGGACCCCGCCTGGCCCACCGATGACCACCGCCGCCACCCCGGTTCCCTCCCCACCTGACCGGACCACCGTGGCAGCGAAAGTGCAACAGGCGATGCATGCGGTCCTGCCCAAAGCCCAGGTTGGCTTCGCAGTTTTCGACCGGCAGAACGATACGGTGCTGACCAGCCAGGACGCCGACCGGCA
>JBOHFU010000690.1:0-2432 GCA_050699675.1 Pseudonocardiaceae bacterium | reverse complement strand
CTGAGTAGCGGTCGGCGGTGGGGTGGTTGCGTCGGTTGCCGTGGTGTGTGGGCGGCGATGGCCGTCGAGGCGGCGGTGAGACGACCCGTCGATCGGTTCCAGCCAGTTCGTTCATGCCGTCACCGCCCATCCGGTGGCTGTGGAGCGAAGGCCGAGCACGGCAAGACGCGCGAGGTTGGCGGCAGCGGCGAGGAGGTTGAAGTCGGCGTCGACCTTTGGCCGTCCGCGGACGCGTGCGCGGCGCCCGCCGTGGCGGCGGCGCATCAGGTGGGCGAGCTTGCGTTCGACCTTGGGTCGGTTTGCCCGGTAGTCGGCTTGCCAGTCCGGGTCGGTCTGTCGTTGGCGGGCGCGTGCGAGCGCGGCCTCGAACTCGCTGACCCTGATGGTGCGGCCCCCGGCGGCGTCGGTGCACTGGGCACGCAGCGGGCAGGTGGCGCAGTGCTCGGCGAAGTAGGCGATGCCGTCGCCGTGCGCACCGCGGCGGATGTGGACGACCACCCCGGCCGGGCATGTGACGGTGTCGTTGAGGAGATCAACGGCGAAGTGGTCCTTGCCGAAGCGGCCCGCCGGCGCGGATGGCGGCTGGGTCCGGCACCCGGAGTCGATGTGCTCGTCATCGAGGCGTTGTTGGAACTGACCGGTCCCATAGGCCGAGTCGCCGTAGACCTTGGCGTCATCGTCGCGGTTGTCGTCGCCGAGGAGATCGTCGATGAGATCGCTGGCGACGGATGCGTCGCCGGCGTTGCCGGGTGTGACGACCGTGTCGGTGATGATCTCGCTGTTGGGGTCGACCGCCACGTGGCCCTTGTAACCGTCGTACCCGCGGGCGTGGGTCTTGTGACCGTGGCGAGCGTCGGGATCGACGGTGGAGATCACGCGATCCGGTGCGACCTTGCGGGCGATGCGGAACCGACCGTCGTCGCCCACTTCGAGGTCTTGGCCCAACACCGTGGCCAACAGCTCCGCGGCCTGTGTGACCTCTTCGGTGAGATCGCGGTCGTCGAGCACGCCCAGACAGGCGAACCCGTCGGCGGCCAGCTCAGCGACGAGTTGTTCCCGGGCGGCGGGGTCGTCCCAGTCGCAGATCGGCTTCCCGCCAGAGCGGTAGTCGTCATCGCGGCGCAAGACGCTACGCAGCTCGGCCTCGAGCTCCGAGTCGACGGCGGCGAGGAGCTGGCGGATCGCCGAGCGGATCATCGTCACCGTGTCCTGGGTCGCCACCGCGTCATACAGCGGTGTCGAATCGAGCACTCGCTTGGCCGACACGACCCCAGCCCGGCGGGCGGCGTCCAGGGTCACCTCGAAGATCCGCTTCGGCCGCTCGGAACGGGCCAGACGAGCCCGCATGTCGACCAGCACCGTGTGCACGAACCCGGGGTAGTCGAAGTCCAGCCCGCCGCACGCATACTTCCAACGGGCGTCGAACTCGAAGGCCTCCACCGCTTCGCGATCCGACAACCCGAACCAGCGCTGCAGGACCATGACCGTGGCCACGATCCGGGGCGGCACCGACCGGCGGCCTGTCGTGGTGAACAGATCAGCGAACAACTCGTCGGGGAACAGCACGTGGCACCCGCGGTGCAGCACCGCCCAGATCGAGTCGTCCTTCACCCGCTCACCGACGAATCCGGCCGTGCCCTTCACCAGATCAGCCTGCCGCGGCGCCAAACCCAACGTCACCGACCGACTCCTGAGAACCACATATATGTGATTCTCCCGAACCCGCGTGTCAATCGCGAGCATTCACGCCCCGCGAAAGACACCAGCCACCTAGTGCCGTGTCAAGCGCTGGGGGTCTCGCTCAGGCCGTCGCTGCTCATGCGATACAGGTCGTAGATCTCCTTGCAGACCTGGCACATCGGCAGCTTCTTGGGGTCGCGCTGAGGGACGAAGCGCTCCCCGCACAGCGCCTCGACCGGGAACCCGTAGATGCGGGCCTCCGTGACCTTGGCGACCGCCGACTCGCCGGGGTCGGTACGCACGATGTGGGCGACCCTGGGTTTGCCGGTCTCGAGGTCCTCGTCGGTGCGCTCATCGAGCGCCACCCCCGTGCGGGGGCGGGTCGAGGGCGTCATCGACGGGTGGTCCACGCGCCCAAGCCTATGACCGGAACCGGGCATCACGATGTCCCGGCGTCGAGTGTGGCGAAGCCCCGGGCCACGTCGTCGAGGTGGTGCACGGGGTCATGGACCATGTAGCGGGCGAACGACTCCACCGTGAACCGAGCACCGTCGCTGCGGTTGCCGGTGCGCTGCCACGTGTCCCCGGACACGCCGTCGAAGCGATCGGCGAGCTGGGCGGCGGCCGTCGCGATGTCGCCGGCGACCGCCACCGGGTCCTGCTCGTTGTAGCGCTCCTCTACCGCAGCGACGTCCTGGTCCCAATTGGGAAAGTTGGGGTCGTCGTCCGTGAGCATCATCTCCAGGCGTTCG
>JBOHFU010000689.1:0-2438 GCA_050699675.1 Pseudonocardiaceae bacterium | reverse complement strand
GTGACGGTAGGGATCAGCGCCGGGTGCAGGTCCGCCCGTCGTCGGGGCTGGCCGTGGCCGTGCTGATCGCTGTCGCTGTCCTGCTGGCCGTCGTCGTGTGCCTCGCCCTGGGCGTGCCGGTGTGGATACCGATGCTGCTGCTGCTGGTCGCGACGGGGGCGGTGGCCATCGCGGTGCTGGTCGTCCTGTGGCGGGCGCCATGAACCACCACGGTGATGGCACGGATCAGCCGCGGGTGAACGTCCGTCGGGCTTCGGGGGTGGGCCTCGCCGCACTGCTGGGCGCCGCCTTGGCCGTCGCCCTGGGCATGCCGGTGAACGCGGTGATGGCGTCGCTGATCGGCATCTGGCTGGTCGCCGTCGTGATCTTGTGGCGGCCGTCATGAAGTGGGGCCGCAGCGATCTGGACATGCTCCACCACGCCGTCGACGACCAGGCACAGCACCCGAAGGGTGTCTACAGAGCCGAGTGCAGCCAGCTGCTGACGCTGGCCGCGGCCCTGCGCGAGCAACCCTACGGGCGCCTGTGCGACGCCTGCATGCTGCTAGAGGCCAGCCGCGCGCTGACTCGCGCAACGAATAGAGACTCCGGCCGGTCGCCGGTCGAGCGAGCGACCCCCCCGACGCTCGGCCTCCCGGCGACCGGCCGGTCCCAGAACCCCACCAGGTGCGGAGGTGCACCCATGATGTCTCGGCCAACCTACGATTTCTGGCGCGACGCCGACGGTGTCCGCATTCCCGAGCGGTGCCGCGTCGAGCAGGTCGCGGTCAGCAAGGAACACGGGGCGCTGCCGTCGCGGCTGCACCAGCAGGGTGAGGTCGTCGGCCGGGGCACCACCCGGCTGTACGTGCAATTCCCGACCGCCATCACCGGTGTGCGACCTCACCTGGTGCGCGTCTGCGACGGGAGCCACTGATGACCACCACATCGCTGGTGCTGCTGCTGGTGGTGTCACCCCGGTTCGGCGCCGGCTGTGCCCGAGCCGGTCGCCACGTGCCCGTCCCCGGCCTCGCTGACGGCGCGGACGGCGGGTCGGCGCGACCCCCCGGCCCAGCGGTGCCCGACCCGCAATTCCCCCACCGCTGCGCTGACCCCGGCTCTACGGGGCGGCCGCGGTGGGCGAGCTGCCCCACCGAGACGATGCTGCACCTGGTCGACCCCGCCCAGGTCGTGGCGGCCACCGCGCAAGGCCACGCTGTCGCGCTGTGCGGACTGCGGCTGCGCGCCGGGGCCCTCACCCTCACCGACGGCGGCAACGGGGGCCGGGCGGTGTGCTCGGCGTGCCTGACCGGCATCGCCGCGCCCGCCCGGTGGGTGCGGTCGCCCTACGACACCCTGGCGCACCTGCTCGACGCCGACGGTGACCAGCCGACGGGTGGGTGCGGACATTCGCCGCCGAGGCAGGCTCGGTGCGGCGCGGAGCTGCCGGGTATCGCCACCGTGCACACCCGGCCCCGTGCGCGCAGATGTGCCGAGTGCGACCTGTTCGACCTCGCCGACGAGTACGCCCCGGGGCCCGGGCGCAACGAATAAGACCCCGGCCGGTCGCCGGTCGAGCCGGAAGCGCTGCCCCGTCAGGTACCGCTTCCACCGTGCAGCTCCCGGCGACCGGTCGGTCCCACCAGGTGGTCGACCTCGCGGTAACGACGAGAGGTAGCGCGCTAGGCGAGGATCGGGCGCGGAAACTGGCACTAATGCCTCTCGTGACCCCACTGGCCGGTTTCCGCCGGTGGAGTCGGGTGGGGGTCAGATCAGGACATTCGAATGTGGAGGAGGCGGGGGCATGGAGGTTCGACATCAGCGAGGCGAGGCCAACCGGGGGGTCAGGGCGGTCGGGGCCGCCGCCCATGACGCCACGACGGTGTGGCTCGTGGCGCAGGACGACGGCTCGTGGCTCATCGAGGGCGTCGGTGAGCCCGTTCTTCTGTCCCGCGAGGCGATGCTCGTGGTCGCCGAGAGCGTGCTGCGCCACGAGGAGGGGCGGTCACCGGCAGCAACAACGGGTCGCCCCGAGGTCGGCAACGTGGTGCATGTCCGGCTCGGCGAGGTGGCTGCGGCCGTGGATGCCTACGCGGCTGAACACTGGATGTCGCGGGCGCAAGCGGTCTGCGAGCTCGTCGCGGACGGACTGGACCGCGCCACCGCATGATCACCCCTCCCCGCCCGCGGCGTGGGGACTGACGTGGGGACTGCGTCCCCGTGCGGCGCAGTCCGTGAGCGTTCAGTGATACTCCGTGAGACTCATTGACTACTAACGCACCTGGTGAGAGGCTTGCAGGCGCAAAACACCAGGTCAGCGCACTCGGCCCGTCACATGGATGCTTGTGGCGCCGTCTAGTGGGTGACCAGCACTAGCGGAGCTGTCCGCGCAGGTCAGGCACGGTCTCTTAGGGACAGTGCGGGACGTGCATCGGTAGCGTGGGGACGGACTCTCCCCGC
>JBOHFU010000688.1:0-2439 GCA_050699675.1 Pseudonocardiaceae bacterium | reverse complement strand
GAGCTGGCTGCAGTCTTGGAAACCGAGCAGAATGCCGGTGCGGTGCTGCTGTTGCGCTTGAGTGAGATCGTCGCTTGACTGGACGTGGATGAAACGATCAATGTGGGTGAAACGTCGGTGCCATTCCCCGAGGTCCTGTACTGCGCCGCGATAGCTGAATGGTTGATCGCCCCAAGCGCCGATCGAGATGCTCAGGATGTCGACCATGCTGGTGTCGATGGCGGCCCAGTATTCGTGAAACTCCCCAGCAAGGAACGCTGATGTCTGGAGGCGTGACAACTCGCGGAAGACGTCCGGGGTCGCCAATCCACGCGAAGCCAGCTGGTCGATACGTTCTTGCATGTACGGGGTGAAGACGCCGGGTCCGCCAGCCAAGCTGTCGACGACGAGGTGGCGGCGGTGTAGTTCGCTAACCCGATCGGGCGGGTTTAACGTCGCGGTCATCGGGGCTCCCTCGGTTGGGCTTGGACTGCGCGGAACAGAACATGCTCGAATTCGCGCGCAGCGTGCTCCCAGGTGCGTCGATTAACGGTCGCAGCAGCGCGGCATGCGATCCTGCGCCGGAGGTGATCGTCGGCAAGAAGCCGCTCGATTGTCGCGGCGAGGTGGGGTGGCTCCCGAGGGTCGCAAAGCAGGGCCGTCTCATCGTCGATCGCGTAGCTATCCACTCCGCCGTTGCGGGTGGACACCAGCGCGGCGCCGCAAGCCATGGCCTCGGCACCGGGTAGGCCGAACCCCTCGTACATCGATGGCACGATGAAGATCCGGGTGAGGTTGTAGAGATGTCGCAGCTGATCATCGTCCGGTGCGTGGACATGGTAGATCCAGTTAGGCAACATGGGCATTTCGTCATAGCCGAAACACCATGGCTGTAGCCGTCTGCCGAATCCGGAACGGAGCACGGTCAGCGCTTCGATGGCGTCACCAGTGCACTTGGCCTGCTCTCGCCGGGCAGGAAAGCCGATCAGGCAACGGTGTTCGCTATCGATGGGCACAGTGACCTGGAAAGCCTCGACATCCACCGCGCATGGGATGATCGTGATCTGCCGGTCGATAACGGAGCGAACGAATTGCGCGATAGCTTGTGAACTGACCACCAGAGGCCACGGGACTGCGAGGGTACGTCCGATCGCGCCACGCTCAGCCGGTGTGCCCAGTAGGTAGCTCTCGTAGTCTTGGAGATAGTACAGCTTGCGCCCGCACGCGGGCGAGTACCCCTCGACGATCGGTACGACCTGCCAGGCGGTAGCAACAATCGCGTCATAGGGACCACCAATGTGCTCCTCAGCTAGGCAGGGGACCACCCGGCTGTCGAGCTGCACTCGTGACCTGTGCCATGGATGGGGGTGGCTGCCGTCGTACGCCGTGTTCTGCGAGCTGGAGACGGCGAGTACGCCATCCTCGCTTACTGGTCCTGTTCTGCTGAGCAGCGAGTGCTCTGGGTGCAACACGACGACAGTGTGCCGCCAGAATGTCAGCCATTCAGCGATGCGGTAGACGACCTTGAGCGCGCCACGGGGGCGGGGCGCAGCGAAGGGAAGCACGAATGCGATCCGTAACCGCGCAGCGTCCATCAGAATCAATCTCATACTATACTACTCGACGGGGGCAGAGATGTAGGATGCGTCAAGGATTTTGATACCCGGGTTGTTCTCCAGGAGCGTGAGGTGGGTCCAATCCATCAGTTCCTCTGTCGGGCGCGACTGCACCGCACGCCACTCGCGGCGTGGAGCCTGGGCATGGGGAAAGACACGACCAACGCTGCCGAGACAGTAGGTGCATGACCAGAGCGGCTGGTCTGACTCCAGAAAATCCAGGAGCCGTTGGACAAAGCCGGGATCGTCCTGCACAGGCAGCCCGTCGACCGGCGTCGCTGGGTCAGTTTCGGCAAGCACGGTCGGAAGAAAGAGGTTTGCGGGCAGCGGAAAAGGTGGCCGGACCACAGTGTGTGGCATCGCCAGACGTTAGCCATCTGGCAGGTCCGGTAGATCCGCTCCGTCAACGCCTGGTTGGGAGTGCCGAGCTCGGAGTAAGACTCGCGGAAGTACCGGAACGGCTTGAAGTTAATCCGCACACCGTGTCCTTCTGCCGTCTGTCGAATCGGCTCGATCGCAGCCTCGTCGATGCAGCGGTCCTGATACATCGATACCGACACGGCGTCGATAGTCGACCAGAACTCTGTGGTCATCCGGTGGAGGAGAAGGCCGTTGGTGAGCACCCGGATAGTGTCACAAATGCCGGAGATGCGGACCGCATCGAGGACAGCGACCAGATCGGGGTGCAAGAGAGGTTCTCCACCGAGTACCCGCGCCTCGCTGGCATGGTACCGGGTAGCGAGAATGCGAAGATCCTGCCGCAGTGCCTCAGAATCAACCACTGTACGTGGACGGACGGGCGAAAGGTAAGCACAAGCGCGACAACGGAGGTTGCAGTGATGGA
>JBOHFU010000687.1:0-2445 GCA_050699675.1 Pseudonocardiaceae bacterium | reverse complement strand
GTATAGAAGTCCTGCCACGGAAGCTCATCACCAGGGCGTACCGACTCATAGACCTGCTGGGCCGCGAGCGCCGCCCGGCGCGCCGCACTGGCCTCGCCCAACAGGGCCAAGCCGCGTACCTCCAGCGCATGCAACTCGGCGGCCAGCGCCGGGGTGGCCGCGCCCTGGGTGATGGTCAGCCCGGCCCGGGCCAGCGCCACCGCTTGGCGCCCGTGCCGCAGCGTGTCGTGCTCAGCTGGTGTGTTCTCGCCGATCCGGACCGTCATCCGGCTCATTGTGGCCAGCACGAAGGCCGCGTAAAGCCGGTCTCCCGCCCGCATGGCCAGGTCCAGCGCCTGGATGTAGTAGCGCTGCGCCAGCGCCTCGCGGCCGACGTCGGCTGACATGAAACCGGCCAGCCGGGTGGCCTGGGCGACACCGGAGAACAGTGCCTTACCGGTCTTCTCCGAGTAGCTGGCGTGCAGCAGCTGGTTGGCCTCCCGGTGCAGCAGCACCACCACCTGCTCGCGCACCCGCCCCGACCCGAACTGCTGCCCCAGCTTGTTGAGGTGGTTGATCTGTTCGGTGAGGACCTCCACGTCGGCCATGCCCACCCGCTGACCCGCCGCCCGGGCGGTGCCCTGCGCCGGGGGGACGATGAGGGCGAACATCGTGGGCTCGGCGAACGCTGCCACGCTGAACACCGAGCCCAGCAGCAGCTTGCGACGGCGCATGTCACGTCCCGATAACTCGACGACCGTGCGGACTGTGCCCTCCAGTGTGCCCGAACAGGTCAACCCGTCATGAGGATCCTCCCCGGTGGGCTCACGATCGACGAACCCGCACTCGGTGACCGTCACCTCATGCTGCAGCCGTCGGGACAGCACGGTGGCGACCAGGCGCGGCACGGGCCAGCGCGGCTGGGCCCCGTCCAGCATCCGCCGCACCGTGGTGGTGCTGGTGGCCCGATGCAGTCCTTCCCGGGCGGCGGCGCTGACCACCGCGCGGGCCAGCCCGGCGTTGCTCATCTCCGCCTCCTCCAGCAGTGCCCGCAACGCACCGTTGCCGCCCGCCGCCGTCCCACCCTCGCCACCCATGTTCTTGCCACCCCGTATCCGTTCGACCGCTGAGTGCGGTCCATCGTGGACTGGCGCCGGGCGGCATGGGAAGCCGTCACCGCCGAGTGAGACCCCAGTGAGACCCCCGTCCCGCAGGTCGACCCGGTGCCGAGCCGCATCCACTACTACCGCCGGTGAGCTGCGCGTTCACTACTTGTGTCAGATCGCCGTGAAAAGTTGTCCAGGAGATACGGTCATGGTCCTGCAGCAGCGCCGCAGGCGACCTTCGGTGTCCTGACGGCTCGGAAGGAGGCCGTCGCTCGTGGCGTTGTCGCCCATGCTTGGGCTTTTGGGTATGCCGACCGCAGTTAATGGGGGAAGTTTTGCCTACCTCGGCCTGCGCCCAGTCACCCCGGACAGGAAGACGTGTGAGTTCGGGGTTTACGGACACGGACCGGATGCCGAGGAACTCGCTAACCAGGTCGTCCGGCACATCGAGTCTTGGGACGGCAGCCGCCTCAATGCGCGTATCGAGGCATATCCGGTAGGTACGCCGGATGATCAGCTTCCCGAGGGAGCTCTTGTCCTCGACAAGAAGCACACGCGAGTCGTCATTTCCTGGCCCTGACGGCGGGCACCTTTGGCCGAGTGTACGAGCTCTCGGAAGTAACACCATCACGAAGGAGGAATCTGTGACAGTTCAGATGGATCGTAGGTGGCGGGGGACTGTTGCTGCGGGGCGCCACCGCTGCCGCTCGCCCCGGTGGCGCTTTTCGACTGGGGTGCCGCCGCCTGCCTGCCGTTTCGACCCCGTCTGCGTTACCGGCGCAGCATCCTGATCCCGGCCCGGTGGCGGATCCCTGCTGGTGCGCTGCCCGGCCCTGCCGCCCCCCGGCACGCTTGGGCGGCGGCCATGGCGGTGCTGCTGCGGCAGCTACGCCTGCCCGCCAGCGTGTTCGTCGGCACGGCAGACCGGCGGTTGCGGCTGCACCTCGACGACCCGATGGACCTCGCACTGCTGCGCGTACAGCTGGACACCGCCTCGGAGGGCGCGTGTTGCTCGCCTGGGCGGCGGCTGGCGTGCTCACCGCCTGCACCCTACAGCTGTCCTGACAACCGCGCAGGCTGTTATGGCCCAAGCGAAAGATGAGAATTTGGCGCCTGGGCCTCTTTTTCCAGATCCGAAATTTCTATCACCGCTACGCCGGCATTGGTAAGCAGCTCGCAACCTTGGCAATCCGCAACGAAAAGACTGGGTTCCCGCCACGCCACGACAACCCGGGGGATACCAGCCGCCAGGATGAGTTGGGTGCACGTGCGCGGCCGCGACTTTCGTTGCGAACAGGGTTCCAGAGTGCTGTAGATTGTGGCCGTCTTCAAACGTGGATCGTCGCTTGCTAATTTCGCC
>JBOHFU010000686.1:0-2448 GCA_050699675.1 Pseudonocardiaceae bacterium | reverse complement strand
CGCGTGACCGCGCTCTACCGCCGCCGCAACTTCACCCCGGACCGGGCGGCGAAGGAGATCCTGCGGGCAGTCGAGCGCAACGCTGCAATCGCCCCGGTCACTCCCGAAGCCAAAGTCGGCCTGCTGGCCTCCCGGCTGACTCCCGGACTAGTCCGCGCGCTGGCCCGGCTTGACCCCCCTCGTTAGCGCCCGACAGTCGGAAGCGAGATTTCACATGATCCGCCAGGACAGCAGCACTCCCGAGCCGGAGAACCTCGTGCTCCAGCCGCGAGACGTCACCTTCGACTGGGCCAATCTGCCCAACGCATTGGGTGCCCAACGAACCATTGGTCACGCACACCATCAACGTGCTGCACCTGTTGCTGCCCGCGGGAGAGACGTGGTTTGTCGACGTGTTCTACCGGATTGCGGTGCGACGGAGCGCACCGACACCATGACGATCTGCGTGTCCCGGGGCCGCGGTGGGCGGATCGCCCTCGACATATAGCCCGATTTTTCGGATCAGATGCTCACCGAGACGAGTTCCTCGCCGTCGATCGTGACCACGTCCACGGAACTGACCTGCTTCGGATCGACCGACGCAGAGCCGTCCAGCGAGGTGCCCTCCCGCGTGTCCTTGCCGGACGCCAGCCAGCTGCCGGCGAGCACGGCATTACCTTCCCGGGACACCACGAGCAGCCGACACAGCTTGCCGGCCGGGACACCGCGGACTTCGGCGTGCACCCGCACCCACCCGGTGAGCGGCGTCACGCTGACGGCCATGCTGACGCCGCTCACCGGGTTGGTGGCCTCGCCGTTGCGGGTGCCCGGAGGCGCCTGCACGATGCTGCTCTGCGGACCCTGGCTGCTCTGCGGACCCTGCGCCTCGCCGCCCGGAGCGGTCTGCCTACCGAGCAGGACGCCGCCACCGAGCGCGGCCAGCGCGATCACCACGACTCCGGCGGCAGCCGGAAACCGGGCCCGGTGCCGGTGCCGCTGCCCTCCCTGTTCCGCGCGCACCTGGCGCAACGCGCGCTGGAGCAGCAGCTCGCCGCCATCGGGCGGACCATCGAGGAACGCCTCCGGCGGAACCGAGTCCAGCATGCCCCGCAGCTCGGATAGCTCGGCGACCTCGCGTCGGCAGTCGGCGCAGTCGGCGAGATGCGCGTCCACCACCCTGGCCTCGTCTGGGGACAGCCGGCCCAGGGCGTAGGCACCGAACGACTCGTGGTCGTGCTCCACCGCACTCATCTGCCCACCTCTGCCGCGGTTTCGGACATGTCGACTCGCAGGGCACGTAGTGCGTAGTAGGAACGGGATTTCACGGTACCTGGAGGTACCCCGAGCACCTCCGCGGTCTCACCAACGGTCTGACCGTGGTAGTACAGCTGCACCACCACGTCCCGGTGCTCCTGGGACAGTCGCTCCATCGCGTCCAGCACGACCATCGAGTTCACCACCTCGTCCGCGTGATCGCGCTGCGCAGGGGCTTGCTGGTCCTGCTCGCCCACCTCGGCCGCGCGGGCCGCCTTGGCCCGGTACCGGTCGGTGACGATGTTGCGGGCCACGGTCAGCAGCCAACCGCGGACCGAGCCCCGCCCGCTGGTCAGGGCGTCGGCGTGCTTCCAGGCGCGGAGCAGGGTTTCCTGCACGACGTCCTCGGCGGCCGCCCGGTCGTTGGTGAGCCGGGTGGCGTAGGCTAGCAAGCCCTTGCCGTGCTCGGCGTACAACGACCTGACCAGATCCTCGCCGTGAGCCTGCTGTCTGCGACGCGGCCACCGGCCTGAGATGGTCACACCGGTCCTCACCTGGTCGGGCATCCGATCGAGGCCCGCACCCCACTGTCTGTGAACGCACCATGATGGTCGGCCCGGACAGTACTCGAACGCAGATGACCGCGCGGCACCGCCGCCGGACGAGGGCCTGATGACCCCTCCGGCGGCTCTGGAATCCTGCTCAGTACCCGCCGCCGCCGTAACCGTAGTCCGGCGCATCGTTCGATGGTGCATTGTTCGACGGGGCATCCTTCGACGGGGCATTGTTCAGTGGCGCGCTGCTCGCCACGGCCTGCGCCTTCTTGCCCTGCGGGGTGGCCGCGAACCAGGTCTTGCCGACACCCTGGCCCAGGGCCTCGCCCGGAGCAGTGTCCTTGGCATAGGTGTACAGCGGCCACCCGTTGAGGGTCAGCTGCTTGGTGCCGTCCGCGCGGGTGACCGCACCCACGAGCGCCATGTCGACGCCCTGCAGCTGCACGCTGGCCGGCTCGCCGAGCGCGGGCGGCCACGTCATGGCGCACGCGTCGTTGCAGTTGGACACTGACGGCTTGGCCTTATCCTTGTCGAATCGGTACAACGTGAGCCCGTTCTGGTCGGTGACAACCTCGCCGAGGTTGCCGACCTGCGCGACCGCGAGCGTCACGCCACCGGCCGGGCTCACCTCCTCGTTGGCGCTCTGCGGCTGGCTCGCCGG
>JBOHFU010000685.1:0-2452 GCA_050699675.1 Pseudonocardiaceae bacterium | reverse complement strand
ATTTGTCTCGTGTGCAACGAAATGCAGCTGCCTTCCAGAATCCAGCACTCCGTGACACGAGAAGTAGAGCAACAAGAGATCATCGGGCTTGCGGTCGGCAAAGAATTCCTCGATCGCCACCTTGACCGAGCCCGACTGGTTGCCGAGCAGCATGTTCACTGCGAAATTGCCAATCGTCGGGTCGCTGAGCACGCGGGCCAACTCCTCGAGATCTTGGCTTGCCATCGGCAGCTGTTGGAATCTCGAGTCCTCGTACTCAGTGCAGCCGACCAGCAGCGCTACCCTCGTGGCGCTCATCGCCCGACCTCACCGGTCGGCGTGACGGTCGATCCAGGTCTGGATCAGCTCACGCTGGTCTGCCCGCGTGATCCCGGTGACCTCCAGCACGTCGCCGTCGACCTCAAGCTTCACGCTGCGCCCCCCGCTGAGGGCGACCCACGACTTCACTGTCTCGACGAGCGCGGTGAGCAGCCCCGAAGACCGGATCAGCATGACGGTCAGCGCGCCTGCGACGAGAATCTCACCGGCCCGTGTACCGGGCGGTGCCTGGCCCACGGTCGCCGGCTCAGCGGACTCGATGTCCAGCTCCAGCAGCTGTTCACGCAGCTGCACGGCCAGTGCAGCCAGTTCGTCAGCGTCGGCTTCCGGGCCCGTCTCGATGCACAGACCAAGCCGAGTAACCCGCTCAGCCATGGCCTGGCCCGCTATCGAAGGATCACGATTTGTCAACATCGCACACTCCCGGGGGACACTATCTATTCCACGATCGTACGATAAACCCTCGGATAGTGTGGACTCTAGGTGACAGAATCTCCCCAGCCACCACCACCGGGGGTTTCGATGCGGATCCGGTCCCCGCGGCGTAGCGGCCAGGTGCCCTTGCTGGGCAGGTCCTCCTCGGTCCCGTCCGCGCGGCGCAGGACGTTGCGGCCCACCGCCCCGGAGTGGCCGCCACCGAGCCCCCACGGCGGGTGTTCCCGGCGTTCGGACTGCACGGTCAGCGTGCAGTCGGCCAGCACCTCGACCTCCCGGATCAGACCGTCGCCGCCGGGATGCGCCCCGGCGCCACCCGACGACAACCGCAGCTCGTAACGCCACACCCGCAGCGGGTAGTCCAGCTCCATGGCCTCGGCGGGGGTGTTCTGGGTGTTGGTCATCCCGGTGTGCACACCGGACATGCCGGGACGGCCGGGAGTGCCGCCCTCGCCGCCGCCCAGCGTCTCGTAGTAGCTGAATGGCCGATAGTCACCATTGACACCGTCGCCACTGGCGCCGATCAGCAGGTTGTTCATCGTGCCCTGGCTGGCCGCCGGCACCCGCCCGGGAATCGCCTGCGCGAACGCGCCGAGCAGGACGTCGACGATCCGCTGGCTGGTCTCGACGTTGCCTGCCGCGGTCGGCGCGGGGAACGTCGCGTGCACCACGGAGCCTTCCGGTGCTCGCACGTGCAGGCAGCGGTAGCAGCCGGCATTGGGTGGGGCGTCCGGGTCGGTCAGCATCCGGAACACGAACATCGCCGAGGACAACGTCACCGCGAACACCGCGTTGCAGTTCACCGGGATCTGGGGATCGGTGCCGTCGAAGTCGATCGACACCTCGTCGCCGGCGACGGTGACCGCGGCGCGGATGGTGACCCCGGCGCCGATCTCGAGGACGTCGGAGTTGCGGTAGCACCCGTCCGGGATCTCCGCCACGGCGGCCCGGACCCGCCGGTCGGAGTAGTCGCAGACGGCCGCCATGGCCTCGTGCAGCCGCGTCGCCCCCATCCGGCCGGCAAGCTCTCCCAGCCGACGGGCCCCGACGTGGTTGGCGGCGAACTGCGCCCGCAGGTCACCCCGGCGCTCCCCGGGCGTCCGCGAGTTCGCGGCGATCAGCCGCACCACGTCGTCGCGTTCCCCGCCGGCGTCGGCGATCAGGATGGGCGGGATCCGGATTCCCTCCATCGCGATGTCGGTGGCGGTCGCCGGCATGGACCCCGGAGCTGCTCCGCCGACGTCGGCGTGGTGTGCGCGGTTGGCCACGTAGCCGAGCAACTCGTCGCCCTCCGAAGAGCCGACGGCGGCGACGATCGTCAGGTCCGGTAGGTGGGTTCCGCCCAGATAAGGGTCGTTGACGCAGACCTGCTGGCCGGGGCGCAGCGCGCCGAAGGTGTCGAGCACTGCGCGGACGCTGGCCGGCATGGCGCCCAGGTGCACCGGAATGTGCTCGGCCTGGGCGACCATCTCCCCGTCGGGGTCGAACACCGCTGCCGAGCAGTCGGCGCGCTCCTTGATGTTCGGGGAGTACGCCGCACGCCGCAGCGCAACGCCCATCTCCTCGGCGACTCCGGCCAGCGCGTGCCGGAACACCTCCAGCTCGACCCCAGACAGCTCAGCCATGTGCCCTGAGTACCACTTGCCGGCGGCGCGGGGGGTCATGGCCGGTCGAGCGTCCGTCGGATGTCCTTGATCCG
>JBOHFU010000684.1:0-2457 GCA_050699675.1 Pseudonocardiaceae bacterium | reverse complement strand
CGGCTGCCGCCTTTGTTGATGTGCTGCAGGTCGAAGAAGAACGCCTTGATCATGTTCTTGGCGACCTGGCCGGTGGCAAGGTCCAGGAAGTAGCGGCCCTCGATCTGCATCGCGGTGTCCACGTCCACCTGCGAGCCCTCGACGGCGGCGCACAGGATGTGGTGCGGCGCGGGCATCGGCGCACCCTTGAGCTGCTTGCGCAGCGTGGCCGGGAACGCAGGCAGGATCTGCGCCAACGCTCGGCTGGACGGGATACCGCCGGGAATCTTGTAGCCGGGGACGTCCCATGGTTGCCGCGCCCGGGGGTTCGCCGCGATCCACTCGCGGGCCTTGGCGAACATCTCTTGCGGCGTTGCGACGACCTCGTCGACGATGCCGATCTCCTTGGCCTGCGCCGGGCGCACCTGCTGGCCCTGCACCAGCAGCTGGGTGAGCGCGGTGGCCAGACCCAGCATCCGCACCGTGCGGACCACCCCGCCGAGGCCGGGCAGTATCCCGAGGGTCACCTCGGGGAAACCGATCTTGCTGGCGGGCGTGTCCAGCGCGATCCGGTGGTGGCAGGCCAGCGTGAGCTCCAGGCCACCGCCCAGCGCTGCGCCGTTGATAGCGGCGACGACCGGCTTGCCCAGCTTCTCCAGCCGTCGCAGCTGGTTTTTGAGCAGCGCGATGTACGCGGCGAACTCGCGGGCGCCGGTTTCATCGACGCTGGCCGGCGTGGCGTTGCGCAGCGCGTTGAGGTCAGCGCCGGCGAAGAAGGTCTTCTTCGCCGAGGTGAGGATGACCCCGGTGATCGAGTCACGCTCGGCTTCCAGGCGGTCCAGAGTGTCGCCCATCGACGTGACGTAGCGCTCGTTCATGGTGTTCGCCGAGCGCTCCGGGTCGTCCATGGTCAGCGTGACGATGCCGTCAGCGTCAGCGTCCCAACGAATCATTGCTACCCCCTACAGCCGCTCGATGATGGTGGCGATGCCCATGCCGCCGCCGACGCACAGGGTGGCCAGGCCATAACGCAGGTCGCGGCGCTCCAGCTCGTCGATCAGGGTGCCGAGGATCATCGCGCCGGTGGCGCCCAGCGGATGGCCCATGGCGATCGCGCCGCCGTTGACGTTGAGCTTGTCGTGCGGCACGTCCATCTCGCGCATGAAGCGCAGCACCACCGCGGCGAAGGCCTCGTTGAGCTCGACCAGGTCGATCTGATCCATGGTCATGCCGGCCTTGGCCAGCGCCTTGCGGGTCGCCGGGGCCGGGCCGGTGAGCATGATCGTCGGCTCCTCGCCGGTCACCGCACCGGCCACGATCCGGGCCCGCGGGGTCAGCCCGAGATCCCGCCCGACCTGCTCGGAACCGACCACCACCAGCGCCGCGCCGTCCACGATCCCCGAGGAGTTGCCGGCGGTGTGCACATGCTCGATGCGCTCTACCCAGTGGTAGCGCTGCAGCGCGACAGCGTCGAATCCGGCCTGCTCACCGACGTCGGCGAAGGACGGCTTGAGCGCGCCGAGGCCCCCGAGGGTGGCGTCCGGGCGCAGGTGCTCGTCGCGGTCCAGCACGACGGCACCGTTGCGGTCGCACACCGGGACCACCGAACGGTGGAAGTACCCGTTGCTCCATGCCTTGGCGGCGCGGTGCTGCGACTCCAGGGCGTAGGAGTCGACGTCGTCGCGGGTGAAACCCTCGATGGTGGCGATCAGGTCGGCGCTGATCCCTTGCGGGACGAACCGGGCGTCGTAGGCGGTCTCCGGGTCCATCGCGATCGCACCGCCGTCGGAGCCCATCGGCACCCGGGACATCGACTCGACGCCACCGGTGAGCACCAGGTCCTCCCAGCCGGAGCGCACCTTCATCGCGCCGAGGTTGACCGCATCCAGGCCCGAGGCGCAGAACCGGTTGATCTGCAACCCGGCGACGGTGTCGGGCAGCCCAGCGGCCAGCGCCGCCGCGCGCGGGATGACGCCGCCCTGGTCACCGATGGGGCTGACCACTCCGAGCACGATGTCGTCGATCCGCGCCGGGTCCAGGCTCGGGTGCCGGCTGCGCAGCTCGGCGATCAGCCCGGTGATCAGGGAGATCGGCTTGACGCCGTGCAGCGCGCCGGTCGGCTTGCCCTTGCCCCGCGGGGTACGCAGCGCTTCGTAGAGGAACGCTTCTGTCATGACGGGCTCCCAGTTGTCGCGTTGGTGGGAACGGATTCGCGGATCGCGCGGTTGATGGCGAGCTGGAAATTAGTCACGACCCCGTCGACGGTGATCGGCTTGAGCCCCTCCAGCAAGGCGATCAGCCGGTCGCGCAGCTCGGGCGGGCGCCCACGCTGCCGGTACTCGCGTAACACGGTGTCGTGGAACAGCGCCACCAACTCGGTGGCCAGCGCGTTGGTGTGCCGTTCGATGATCTGCTTGGAGGTCAGCTGCACCGCGAAGTCCATCTCGGTGTCGAGCAGGTTCAGCCCGTAGCCCAGCA
>JBOHFU010000683.1:0-2461 GCA_050699675.1 Pseudonocardiaceae bacterium | reverse complement strand
TCGTCCACTGTGTCGCTGTGGCTGAGGGCCAACAATTGCTATCCGTCCCGGAATCGCGCTCGTTCGTCCAGCTGCTGTGGACGCCGTGCGGTCGAGCCAACTCTTGACGATTCCTCCCGCGCTGTCGTTCGACCGTCGTTCCACACCTTTAGGGACGACGGGACTGGTCCTGCGGTTGACGTTGCAGCGGCGTCTGGCCTTGGGAGCGGTGGCCCACTCCTCAGCCGTCAGCAGGTCCTCGCCGATGAGCGATGTCTCGTCGAACTCCGCGCCCGAACACGTCTCTGCGAACTCCCGCAGCGCCGGTGCGCCGTCGGCCCCGCCGCCCAGGGTGGCGGAGGTAGCCACCGGAGTGATGGCACCGAGCGGCCGCTCGTCGGTGGTGACACCCAGCGCCATGCCCAGCCGGCGCAGCAGCATCGCGACGTCGGTGCCCTGGGCGCCGTCGTAGGTGTGGAACTCGTCGAGCACCAAGTACCGCAGCGACTCGTCGGCGTTTGCGAACAGCGGGGTGTCCTCGCTGCGGAGCAGCAGCATGTCCAGCATCTTGTAGTTGGTGAGCAGGATGTCCGGCGGGCTCCTGCGCATGGCGTACTTATCGCTGATCACCGAGGTCTCGGTCATCCCCACGCCGCCGTCGGAGTCGCCGGTGTAGAGCCCGACGGTGACACCATCGAGTTCTTTGTGCTGATGGATGAGTTTCGCCACGCGCCGGGCCTGGTCGTTGGCCAGCGCGTTCATCGGGTACAGGACCAATGCCTTGATCCCCCGCGGCCCGACGCGGCGCTGGCGGCGGCAGTGGTCGAGCAGCGGGACGAGGAAGCTCTCCGTCTTGCCCGAGCCCGTTCCGGTGGTGACGAGCGTGGGCCGGGGCACCCGGTCTCGAGAAGCCAGCCGAACCCAGGCCTCCGCCTGGTGACGGTGTGGCCGGAACCCGCGCGGCGACCAGTCGAGGTGCTCTCGCCAGGCATCGTCGGCAGGCCGGAAGGGGAGTCGGAGCCGCACGAACGGACCGCGGAATACGCCGTGCTCCGGATCGGCGACGAAGCGCTCTAACTCGGCGCGGACGTCGTCGTCACCGAGGGCGAACGTGGTGCCCAGGAAGCTGGTCAGCGACGCCCGCAGGTCCTCAGCGACCAGCGACGGCAGCACATCGGCCCCTTCCGCGCGATTGCTACTCACCGTAGCCAGGACATATCATCCGCGAACGGCATACTCTGGCATCCTCACCGTTTCGGTGCCACTTTCGCGAAGGGAGGCGTGGCGATGGACGCTGACGTGGCCTATCTCGAAGTCCCCGTCATGGCTCCGGGAGAGGCAGCCCGTCAACTCGGTATTCCCGCGTCGACGCTCAAGCACTGGCTCGACGGGCACCACGTCGGGGAGCGGTTCTATCCGCCGGTGCTGCGACCCGAACCGTCTCCGGGCGGGGACGTGACCTGGGGCGAGATGGTTGAGGCTGACTATCTGCGCGCCTACCGGTCGAAGGGCGTGTCGCTGCAACGATTGCGCCCATTCATCGCGGAGTGCCGGGAACGCTTCGGTCTGCGTTACCCGCTTGCACATCTGCGACCCTTCACCGACGGGCGCCGGCTCCTACTCGAGGCTCAGACCGAGGCAGGACTGACTGGTGAGCTGCGGGTGATCTACGAACTCGCCTCCGGCCAGCTGGAGCTGCACTGGCGGGCCGTCTCGTTCCTCGAGCGAGTGGATCGTGGCGGCGACGCTGCGGCCGACATCGCACTCGCCTTGATGCCCGACGGACCGGACTCACCGGTGCGGCTGGAACCCGGTGTCGCGTCGGGTGCGTCCACAGTCGGCGGCGTGCGCACGGAGGTCCTGCGCGAGCAGTACGAGGTCGGCGAGGACACCCGGGATATTGCCGAGATGTTCGGGCTGGCCATCCACGACGTTCTCGCGGCACTCCGCCACGAAGACAAGCTCCGGCCGCTCAAGATCGCGTGACCAAGCTCGGCGTCGCCCGCTGGTATGTCGACGCCGACACCCTCGGGCTGGCCCACGTGCTCATCCGAGCCCGCCCCGACGTCACGTTTCCCGGAGACGATGGGACGCGGCACACCGCGCGGTGGACATTGACTCCCTGCCCGGTCCAGCACACATCTGCCCTCGACACCGAGTGGATCCCCAAGGTCACCGCCGCGGGCCTGGCGATTATTTCGCGCGACCGTGCCATCTCACGGCGGCGTGCGGAAAAAGACGTGATCCTGGCGGCTGGTGCGCAGATGTTCGCGATCACCGACCCGGGACAACTTCGCGTGTGGGACCTGCTGGAAATCGTCACACATAGGTGGCGGGACATGGAACGGATGCGGGAGCGCCCCGGCCCGTACATCTTCGCCCTGACCCGAACCCGGATGACCGAGATCGACCTCATGTAAGGGGCCTGCACTTCGGCGGCTCCCCGCCATAGTGTCGGACTTTCGAAAGCAAACCTGGCGAC
>JBOHFU010000682.1:0-2463 GCA_050699675.1 Pseudonocardiaceae bacterium | reverse complement strand
CCACCCGCACAGCAGGAACAACCCCACAAGGAAGATCAACTCGGCGGCGGAATGCCACCGAGCCGCCCCACCACGCCCCAGATCACTCACAACCAGGACTTGACTTCGTCCTCATAGGTTGGTCAGGCCACGGCGGCGGCGTTGCAGGCTCTCGCGAAGGCACTTGGAGTGCCCCGCCGGGCCGTGCTGCTCGTGAGCGGCGCGACTAGCCGCACCAAGGTCGTCAATGTCCCAGACGCGTCTCGTGAAGCCGTGGCGGCTCTGCTGGCGCGATAACTAAATCGCCGCCCGGCGCAGCTCCCTACCAGGGGAGATGCGGTCGTGGACGGTCCGGCCAGTTCTCTTCGTCGCGCCGGTACACCGCGATCGGGCGCCCGGCTACCCGGAAGGTGAACCGACTGGCCTCGTCCAGGACCTCGCCGTCGGTAGCCAGCATGGCGTGATCACCGATCAGCTCCACGTCCAGCGACGGCGCCTCGCGCTGCACGTAGGTCCGGGTGTGTTGCAGTGCACCCAGCGCGAGCGCGATGATCGCGCGGGCTCGGGAGAAGCGCCGGTCCGCGCGCAGGTAGCGGATGTCGAGCAGACCAGAGTCCAGTTGTGGCCGCCAGGCCGGCACCATGCCGCGCGGGTGGTACGGCCCGTTGCCGACGAACAGCAACCACAGCTTCTGCTCCTTTCCGTCCAGCTTCACCCGCAGCGGCTGGGCGTTGCGCAACGACGTGACGAGCGCGGCCGCGAACGCCGGCCACTTCCCCCACCGGCGCTCCCACTTTTCCCGCAGCCGCACCAGGTCGGAGTAGCCGCCGAGGCTCGCGGTGTTGAGGAAGTACCGAGTGCGTGGCGCCTGCCCTGCGTCGTGAACCTCCACCACGCCGAGATCGACCGCGACCGCCTCGCCGGCCTGGGTGGCGTCGACGGCCTCCTGCAGGTCGTACACCCCGACGTCGCGGGCGAAGTGGTTGAGGGTCCCGGTCGGCACCACGACCAGCGGCAAGCCGTGCCGGCCCGCAACGGCCGCCGCGGCCGCCACCGTCCCGTCGCCGCCGGCGACACCGAGAGCCCGCGCCACGCCGTTACCGTGCGCATCCCCGGCCGCGAGCGCGGCCTCGAGCTGGTCGTCAAGGTCCACTCCTTCAGCGGCCCGCAGCACGGTGGCGGCTGGCAGCGCCTCGGCTATCTCGCCGGCCGGATCCTGCTCGGGGTCACCGGATCGCTGGTTCGCCACCAGCACCAGGCCGGCGCCGTCCGGCAGCACCGGCGCGTCGCCGTGCGGTCGGGCCCGGGCCTCGTCGGTCACCCGCACCGGCCACCAGCGCCGGGTGCTCAGCGCGATGCCGGAGCCGACTGCCGCCCCCACCACCACATCGGACGTCCAGTGCACGCCGACGTAGATCCGGGAGTGGGCCACGGCGGCGGCCAGCGGAGCGATGGCCAAGCCTGCCTTTGGGCACTCCAACGCGACGGCCATGGTGAATGCGGCCGCGGACGCAGCGTGCCCGGAGGGAAACGACGACGAGGTCGGTGGGTCGGGTAACACCTGGTAGGCGGGCAGTTCCCGGGCCGGCGGGCGGCGTCGTGGCAGCAGCGGTTTGAGCACGGTGTTGGCGGTGACGCTCGTCGCGGCGATGGCCAGGACGCCGCGCAGCGCGCCGCGCCGGGTGGCACCCTTCCTGGCGGCCAGCACGGCCGCGATGGCGAACCACAGCACGCTGTGGTTCGCCGCAGTGCTCAGACCCCTCATCACGGCGTCGAGTGGGCTGGGCGGCTGCTGCCCGATCCACCGAGAAACGGCGAGATCAACTTCGTGCACGTCGTCCAGCCGGCGCCGGGACCACTCGATCACGGTCGTGACAATACGGGCCGGCCGCACGCCTACGCTGAGACCACGCAGCGGTGTTGCTCGGCCAGTGGGTGGCGGGTATGGGTCAATCAAGATCGAACGCGGCGCGGATGGCCTTGGCAAGGTCGGCCTCCTGCGTGGGAAGCAAGTAGCCGAGGTGGCGACCCAGTGCGGCCTTGGGCACCGTGACGATGTTGTCGCAGCTGATCACGCTGTCGTGATCGAGTCCGTTCGCTGCTCCGACCGGAACCTCCGTGGACAGCCCTAGGATTGTGCTGGTGATGGGTGCGATGGTCACCCGGTTGAGATGCGGGCCTACCAGCTCGCGGGTCAAGATCAGGACGGGCCGCACCTTGTCGAGGCGAGCGGTATGAATCGGTCGCATCAGTCGAGGTCATCGAGGGACGTACGAGCGGCATGCTCCGCGAGGCTGTCGAGATCAGAATCGGTGCCGGCACGGGCCAGGATGGCCGCGTCGCGCGCTGCGATCTCCCGCCGTCGCTCACGGTCAACCGCCCGCGCGACGACAACCGCCCGGCTACTGGCTTGACCGCTCACGACCAGCTGATCGATGAAGTCCACGATGTCATCCGGTAGCCGAACAGCGATCTGCTTGCTCA
>JBOHFU010000681.1:0-2464 GCA_050699675.1 Pseudonocardiaceae bacterium | reverse complement strand
CCGGTGAGCGACAGCCGACGTCGCGGCTGGCGTGGTACGTCGCCAGGCTTCAGAGTGCGCAGTAACGCCGTGGCGTCGGGGAGCTGCTGCTCGTCCAGCTCGTCCACGAGGCGATGAAGCTCGTCTCGGGTGCTCATGGGCTTGGTCTCCCTTGACGAGGACTGCGGCTCCCGGCGATTGCAGTGGATCGCAGGGAGCGTAGCGCCAGCGTTCTGGCTAGGACAGTAGGGGACAGCGACCGCCGACGTCCCGATGAAGCCCAACGGAGCATCGGGGATTCGATCAGGGGTTGAGTTGATTGTTCTTGACGGCGTGCAGGAAGGTGGCCCACTGGGGGCGGGGGGTGGCGAGGGTGCTGCGGTGGGTGCTGTCGGGGTGCTCTTTGCTGTCCTGGATGCCGACCCAGCCGCCGGCCGACCCCACCATCACGCAGCCTCCAGTCCCGCTGGAACGGCTGGACTTGCGGTAGGGGGCGTGGGCTAACACCGCAGGTGTCGCCGCGTCTGGTGTCCTCACGTGGGCAACTCCTTGATCAGGTCGTCGATCAGTTCGACGGAGTCCGGTGTCGACAACGCCTGGCTCTGGACCGATGTGAACGCATGATTGTACTGCCGGACCGCGCGGTTGCCCTCGTGCACCATCCACGAGGTCTGGCCGTCCACGTACACCGCCTCGGGGTCGGTCTCCAGCGGCCACTGGATGATCTCGAACTGGTCGCACAGTGCCGCGTGGGCGCTGGCGGTGAACGGCACGACCTGCACCGTCACATCGTAGTCGCGGACCGCGCGGGTGAGGTGGTGCAGCTGCTTGCGCAGCAGTGCGGGACCGCCGATCTGCTGGCGGACCGCGGCCTCGGACATGATCGCGGTGAGCCGCATGCCTCTGGTCAGGCATTGCTGGCGGCGCATCCGCAGCTCCAGGTACCGGTCGATATCCCCGACCCCCAGGTGCGGCGCCGACGCGGTGATGATCTGCTCGGCGTACTCGCGGATCTGCAGCAGGCCCTGAACCACCTGGCCGTCGAAGCTCTTGATCCAGGAGGCGTCCTCCTCCAGCTCGATCAACGCCTGGACCGGCTCGGAGAGGATGTCGCCGTAGTCCTGCCACCAGCCGGGGACGTGGGCTCGGGCGCGCAGATCCTCCATCCTCGCCGCCATCTCGGCCGGGATCTGCAACACGTCTGCCAGGGTGGCCAGCTTCTCCACGCTGATCTTCGTCCGGCCGTTCTCGATGCTGGACATGTGCGCCTGCTTGATCCCGATCGCCCCGGCCACCCTGGTCTGGTCGAGGCGGGCCGCCTCGCGGTAGGTGCGCAGCTGGGCGCCGAGGCGGCGGCTGCGGACGGTGGGGCGCATCGGGCTCTCCCTTGCGGCGTCGAGTGGTGCTCGTGGTGACGTCACGCACGATCACAGGAGCGTCACCCGTTCGGCGGACTACACGATGACAATAACTGCTGCAATTATTGGCGACACCATGATGGCTTGATCCACTGGCCACCGGGGACCCTAGTCCTCGCCGGTACCCCGGTGTCGCTGATCCGGAGAGATCGTCGGATGCGCGCCGGAGTTGCCGGCGCCAGCCCGCGGTGAAACGGGGTGTGCAGGTATGCCGACCAACGAGGTAGTGGAGCCGGACGAGTGCGAGGACGATGAGCTACCGTCGAGATTTCTGATCTTCACTGGCCCGGATCTCGACCAGAACGAGGACAAGGCCCGCGAGGCCGGTGCGGAGATCGAGAGCATCCTGCGCGGCGTCATCGACCGAGTGTGTGATCTGGAGTACATCGAACAGGCGTTGCGGCAAGCCGAACCCACCAGCGCCCGGGCCCGCCGCGCCCGCGAGCAACTGCTCAGCGCTCTCAGCCAGACCGACGGTCTGGTCGTCGGGGTAGGCAACGCATGGGATGCATTGACCCTCCGCTGGAACACCTCCACAACGCCGGTCTCGCACTGATGGCAACCCAGGTCGCATTCAGCGGGCTCAGCGGGGTAAAGGACATGCTGATAACCCCGCTGAGCCCGCTGAATGCGGAAACTCAGGTGAGGGTGGCGGTCACCCGCTCGGCGGCGCACCGGTCCGCCTGTGCAGCAGGATCAGAGCCGGTGCACTGCACCAGTGACGCATCGACGGCAAGAACGGCGAGCAACAGTTCGCCCGGCACGGCCCCGTCCCAGCTCGTCGTGCACAGCAGGCGGTCACCGGCGCCCAGACCCAGCTCGGCGGCCCGGGCCCGGGCCGCAGCAACGACCTCGTCGACGTCGGGGCCCGGGTCGCCGGAGGTGAAGGTGTCGCCGTGCACCCTGACTTCGGTGGCATAGTCGTGCACCCCGGGCGGCAGCACCGCAATGCCCATGCCCAGGGCGTCCAGCCCGAGCGCCGCCACCTCGTCGGCACCGGCTGCGGAGGCGATCCGGTCTACCCCGCAGAGCGCGACCTGTGCGCCGACGGGCGACGTGGTCACCGT
>JBOHFU010000680.1:0-2464 GCA_050699675.1 Pseudonocardiaceae bacterium | reverse complement strand
TAACCGGGGCGGTTCACACACAGTGAACATACGCTTACGATCTGATGGAAGTGGGCACCATGACAAAACTGTGGGACGCCATACGCCGGAGACGGGCGTTGGCCATCGTCATCGGGGTGCTGCTGGTAGCTGGGCTCGCCTTCGGTGTGGTCGTCGGACGGGCGATCCTGACTCCCGAGGAACCGGCGAAAGCGACGAACGCCTCGGCGAACTCGCCGACGAACGCCAAACCGGCCGACTTCACCGCGTTCCGCAGTGAGCAGGCCGGTTTCGAGCTGGCCTATCCGACCTCCTGGTCCACACTGAACACCCAGGACCCCCAGGTCCTCCTGCTCGTGTCCCAAGGTACGCAGGACTCTTTCCTGGTCCGTTCCCTGGAACTGCAGGCACCGGTGGGGCCACAGGAACTCCCGGCTGCCAAGCAGTTGACGGACCAGATCGTGGGTTCCAACAAGACGGTTCAGATGGTCACCGAACCGAAGCAGATCGAGCTGGGCGGGTTGCCTGGCTTCTTCTACTTCTACTCCTTCCAGGACCCCCCCACCGGGCAGGAGGGCGTGCACTCCCACTACTTCCTGTTCAATGGCAAGACGATGATCAGTCTCGTCTTCCAGACCCTGCCCAAGGAGCACTTCCCCACCTCCGCACCGACCTTCGACAAGATCACCGCCACGTTCCGTACTCTGCAGAAGTGACGATCTCGCGCCAGGCAGCGGGCAAGGAGTCGTCTGCCTGGCGGGTGTTGAGCTGACAGCGTTAAAGGCCGACGAGCGTAAGGACGCACTGTGACCGCGCTGCGCTGGGCGGGTCTCAGCGATCGCGGCCGGGTGCGCGAGCGCAATGAGGATCGCTGGAGCGTCGACGCCGACCTCGGGCTGTTCATCGTGTCCGACGGCATGGGTGGTAGGCCCGCGGGCGAGGTGGCCTCCGAGGTCGTCGTCGCAACCCTGCCCACACTGGTGGCCACCCACCTCGGTGCCGGGCCGGACCTCGCCGCCCCGGACGCAACGCAGCGGCTGCGTACCGTGCTTGCCGAACTCAGTGCCGGTCTGCGCGAAGGCAGCCAGGACACGCCGCGGCTGGCGGGGATGGGCGCCACCGCCGTCGTCGCGCTGGTGAGCCAAGCCACCGCGCTGATCGCACATGTCGGGGACAGCCGCGCCTACCTGTGGCGCGAACCCAGTCTGCACCGGCTGACCTGCGACCACTCGCTGGCTCAAGCGCTCGCCGATGCTGGCGCGATCACCGGCCAGCAGGCCGCCGACCACCCCGCTCGCGGTCAGCTCACCCGCTACATCGGCATGGCTGGCGAAGCGTTGCCCGACGTGCGCCGCATCACGCTGCGCCCCGCCGACCAGTTGCTGCTGTGCAGCGACGGTCTCACCGGCATGCTCGACGACGCCCGGATCCAGACGATCCTCAACGGCTGCCCGGACCCTCAGCACGCCTGCCGAGCCCTCATCGAGGCGGCCAATGACGCAGGCGGCACCGACAACATCACCGTGCTCGTGGTGGTCGTGCCCGAGTGCGCGGCCGGCACCGGTGACGTGGCCTGACCGCGAATGCGCTGCCGGGGCGGATCACAGCCAGCGGGGAAGTTCGGGCAGCCCTTCGGGCGCGAAAAGGCGGTCTCCGTGAGAGCGGCCGGTGAGCCAGCCGGCCAGTTCCTGCATCGGCCCGGAGACCGGCACCGGGGCGCTGGTCGTGGGACCGAAAGTGACCGGTTCGCCGCCGGGTATTCGCACCTCGATCCGGACCGGCACCCGGGTTCCCATCCAGCCGGCGACATCGCGTACCAGCGCGGTGGCGATGTCCCCGGGTAGCACGTCGAGCTCAATCCCGACGTTGAGGTCCACCAGGTGTAACCACACCTCGCGCACCCGCATCCACGGGACGGTCGAGGCCGGGAACCGGCCATGCCGGGTGCCCACGGTGGCCTCCCAGTGCTTCGGGGACAGCTCCTGGGCGGCTGCGGCGAACGCGGCCGCGGTGCTGCAGAGGTCATCGAGCTGCTCGGCCTGCGGTCGCCCCGCGCCGGCCTCGATGTCTGCAGCGCGGGCCTGCATCGACGGGTACATCGGCGTCTCGATCCCGGTCCGTGCCCAGGCCAGCAGCCGCACCAGGCCCTCGGCGTTGCGGGCGACGTGGGTGACCACATGGCCGCGGGTCCAGCCGGGCAGCCGGGACGGTCCGCGCAGGTCGCTGCACTCCGCGACGGCCTGCTCGAACAGCGTCTGCCCGTCGGCGGCCCAGGCCAGCGCGGTGTCCGGCCGGCTCATGCGGCGTCCTTCCAGCGGATGTTGCCAGGCGCTCCGAGCCTCTCAGCTACCGTCATCGCGCACCTCCTCCTATCGTGCCCCGTGGTTGGTGGCCTTTGAAGACCGCCGACGGCCGGGTTGGTGGTCCTTGAAGACCACCCAACCTCACAGGATCGGGGCGGGGTGGTAGGTGGCGGCTTCGGGGT
>JBOHFU010000679.1:0-2469 GCA_050699675.1 Pseudonocardiaceae bacterium | reverse complement strand
CCTAGGCCTACTGGGTGTCTCGATAGCGGCGCTGATCGCGTTGTACACCGGCCGTGCCGCGGACTTCTTCCTCGCCCAGTTGCTGTCCAACGTCGTCAGCGCGCTGGTCTGGGCGGTCAGTGTGCTGATCCGCTGGCCGCTGCTCGGAGTGATCGTGGGCGGGGTGCTGGGACAGCGCACATCCTGGCGTCAAGATCCTGCCCTGCTCCGGGCGTACTCCCTGGCGTCCTGGGTGTGGGTGGGGCAGTACCTGATCCGGGTCGCGGTGTTCACGCCGCTCTGGGCGACCGGTGCCGTGGTGGCCCTCGGGGTCGCCCGGGTTGCGCTGAGCTGGCCGCTTGTCGCGGCGTGCGTTGCGGTGAGCGGGGCGGTTCTGATCAGGGTGCTGCCCGCGAATCATCCTGGGCTGCGCTCGGTACGCCGGTCCTGACCGGTTGCGCCCCCAGCACCACGAGTAGTGAGAAGAACACCCACCGTATGGGTTACGGCGTCTCACCGAATGGGCGCTTCACCACTGGGTGACTGATCCGTAGCGTGTGGTGACTGTCGGGGGAGTCTTGTGCGCCATCATGCTGGACGAGAGGACTCGATCCGTGCTCCCCCGAAGCCGTCTTGGCTCGCTGGCTGCCGCCACCTTGGGCTTTCTGCTCAGTGTGTGCGTTGCGCTACCCGCTTCCGCTGCGCCGGCATCCCCGGAACTGGTCGGCCCTGGGCTGGTTGGCACTGGGCTGGTTGACACGGCGCAGCGGCTGGCCAAGGAAGCTGCGGCGGGCGGCGTCGAGTCGACGCTACGGGCTGCGCTGGGTAGCTCGTTTGCTGGTGCGTGGTTCGAGCCCGGTAACAGCGACCTCGTCGTCGCTACCACCGACCCGGCCGCTGCGCAGCGGGTCCGCGCCGCCGGAGCCCAGCCGCGGCTGGTGTCCCGGGACCTGCTGACACTGGACCGAGTCATGGCGGTGCTGGACGCTCGAGCCGGCAGCGTCCCCGACGCGATAGCCGGCTGGTACGTCGACCCGGCCAGCAACTCCGTCGTGGTGTCGGCTACCGACGATGCCGCCGCCAGGGCATTCGCGGCGGGTCAGGACGCAGTGCGGATCGAGCACGTCAACGCCCGCCCGGCGCCGATGGCCAACCTGCGCGGTGGCGACAAGATCACCAGCAGCGAGGGTGGGCGCTGCTCGGTCGGTTTCAACGCCATCTCGGGCGATACCCGCTACATCATCACGGCCGGGCACTGCACCAAGCTGGGCGGCACCTGGTCCGGGCCGGACGGCAGCGCCATCGGCCCGGTTGCCGAATCATCGTTTCCCGGCCACGACTTCGGCCTGGTCGAGGTGACGTCGCAGTCCTGGAAGCAGACCCATGACATCGGCACCGACAGCGGTTACCTCGCTGTGACGGGTACTGGGCCGGCCGCAGTGGGTTCCTCGGTCTGCCGATCCGGGTCCACCAGCGGCTACCACTGTGGCCAGATCAAGGCCATCAACGAGACCATTAACTACGGCGGCGGCGACGTCGTCCGCGGGCTCACCAGGACCGATATCTGCGCCGAGGCCGGCGACTCCGGCGGCCCCTTCGTCAGCGGCACGCAGGCTCAAGGCACGCTGTCCGGCGGGTCCGGGGGCTGCCTGCTCGGCGGGCAGAGCTACTTCCAGCCGATCGGCGAGGTGCTGTCCACCTACGGGCTGACCCTGCTCACCGGCGAAGCGTCCAGGGACGCCCGCTAACTCGACGAGCGCAGCCGCTGCGCGAAGGCGGCGGCGGCTGCCTGCGGATCCGATGCCTCGGTGATCGCGCGCACCACCACGACGCGGTCGGCACCGGCGGCGAGCACCTCGTTCAGCCGTTGGATGGTTTCGATGCCGCCGATGGCGAACCAGATCCGGCTCGAGCATGGCTCTGTGTTGGCTCTGGTGCTGCGGATCAGGTCCAGCCCGGCGGCGGGACGGCCGGGCTTGGTCGGGGTGGGCCAGCACGGGCCGGTGCAGAAGTAGTCCACCCCGACCTGCTTGGCGGCGTCGGCGACCTGCGCGGGATCATGAGTGGACCGGCCGATCACCACGTCGTCACCCAGTACCCGGCGAGCCCAGCCGACCGGCAGGTCGTCCTGGCCCAGGTGCAGCACCTGTGCGCCGGCGGCCAGCGCGACATCGGCTCGATCGTTCACCGCGAGCAGTGCGCCGTGCCGCTGGCAGGCATGCGCGAGCACTTCCAGCGCGACGAGCTCGTGGCGCGCCTCCAGGGCCTTATCCCTCAGCTGGATGATGTCCACCCCGCCGGCCAGCGCCGCGTCGGCGAACTCGGCGAGGTCACCGCGGTCGGTCCGAGCGTCGGTGCACAGATACAGCCGCGCGTCGGCCAGCCGGGCGCGGATCTGGGCGGCGTCCATAGGGCAGTCCATGGGGCACCGTATCGAGGTAGGCTGAAAATCGGTCCGCACGGGAGCCTGGGCCACACCGGGCTGAGAGG
>JBOHFU010000678.1:0-2470 GCA_050699675.1 Pseudonocardiaceae bacterium | reverse complement strand
AGTAGCCTTAGTACCTCTGTTCAGGGAGGCCCGGTGTCACGTCGCGTGGTCGGCGTCACCTTGGACAATCTCGATCTGTTGCCCAAGAAGTGCCGGCGTTGCGTGTTCTGGGAGCTCGCCCCGCATATCCGGGAACAAGCTGAAGACTTCGGTCAGACCGACGTCGAGAAGGAGGCCTGGGTCTCCGGCGTGTTGCTGGAGTGGGGTTCCTGCGGGCGGATCGTGATGTGTGGGGAGGTGCCGGCCGGCTACGCGCTGTACGCCCCTCCGGCCGCGGTGCCGCGGGCCGCGGCGTTTCCCACCGCACCGGTCAGCGCCGATGCCGTGTTGCTCACAGCGCTGAAGGTGCTGCCGGAGTTCGGTGGCGGTGGTCTGGGCCGGATGCTGGTGCAGGCAGTCGCCAAGGACCTCACCCGGCGCGGCGTGAAGGCCATTGAAGCCTTCGGTGACGCTCGGCCCAACGAAGACTCCAGTTGCGTGATCCCGGCCGAGTTCTTGGCGCAGGTCGGATTCAAGACGGTGTACGCGCACCCGCGCTGGCCCCGGCTCCGCCTGGAATTGCGCACCGCGCTGACCTGGAAGGAAGACGTCGAGGCGGCGTTGGAACGGCTGCTGACGTCGGTGACGATCCACACCGCCGAGCCCAGCCTGCGCCCGGCCTGATGGCGCGTCACGCCTCGTGAGTCTCCGGATGACCGCGGCTGTCGGGGTGATAGGGCACCATGAGCGTGTCAAACCCGGGAGGCAGGATGAGCAGCGGACTGGAGACCCGGCCGGGCGCCACCACGTTCGGTCTCGATGACTTGGTCGAGTTGGCCTGGAGTGGGCACATCCGGGTCCCACACTTCCAGCGAGATTTCCGTTGGACGCGCCAAGATGTCATCCGTCTCTTCGACAGCGTCGTCAAGCGGTACCCGGTCGGTAGCTTGCTGCTCTGGCGGCGGCCAGCGCCTGCGCAGCGGCTTGTGCTCGGTGCCCTTCGGATCGATGCACC
This sequence comes from Pseudonocardiaceae bacterium, assembly GCA_050699675.1. Lineage (GTDB taxonomy): Bacteria > Actinomycetota > Actinomycetes > Mycobacteriales > Pseudonocardiaceae. The sequence continues at coordinate 1,476 of JBOHFU010000678.1, read as the reverse complement.
ACAGGTCGACCAGGCATTATGGGTGGTCGATGGCCAGCAGCGGGTCACGAGCCTGGCCAACGCGCTGCACCCGTACGGGGCGCAGGATCCCCGGTTTAACCTTGGCTACGACGTGCGAGACGACCGGATCGTGAATCGGCCCGGGACAGACGACCCGTACGTGATCCCGTTGCCCTCCCTCTTCGACCTGGCCAAGGTGTTGGACTGGTTCGCCACCCACCCGGAGGTCGGCGATTACCGAAGCAAGGCATTCGAGCTTGCCAAGCACTTACGCCAGTTTGCGATTCCGGCCTACCAGGTGGTGCAAGACGACACGCTCGTGCTGCGTGACATCTTCGACCGGATGAACAACTACGGCAAGCGGCTGAGCCGGGCGGAGATCTTCTCCGCACTCAATGCCGGCAGTGAGTCCGATACTGAAGACACTTTGACCATCGACCAGATCGCCGATCACGTGGAGGATCAGGCTAGCTTCGGCCGGATCGATCCCGACACGGTGCTCCGCGCCATCCTCGCCCGTCGTGGACCAGACGTGCAACGGGAGATCCGGCTTGAGTTCGACGACAACAACCGGCGCGGTGTCCTCGAATTCCGCAACGAGGATCGCGACTCCGCGTTCGCCGCGGGAGAGGAGGCGCTGTTCCGGGCCGCACGCTTTCTGCAGTCGATCGGCGTGCCCCATGTTGCACTGCTGGCCTACCGCTACCTCCTCGTCGTCCTGAGCAGGGTCTTCGCCCACTACCCCGAGCCTGATCCGGCGAATCTCAGGCTGCTGGCTCGCTGGTACTGGCGCGCGGCCGTGCTCGGTCCGGGGATCTTTAAGGGCAGCGCCACCGGTGCCATGCGAATCCTGTGCACCAGGGTCAAACCCGACGACCTCACCGGGTCGGTAGCGGACCTCCTCAGCGTCCTCGACAACGAGCACCCGGTGACGCTGCCCGAACTGCGCCGATTCCGAACCAACGAGGCCACCGCGAAGATCACTCTGTGTTCCTGGTGGGATCTTGGCCCCCGCAGCCCGGACACTGGCGACCGGTTCGAGCTGCCGCAGCTCAGCGAGGCGTTGATCGACCGCGCGACCGCCACGGAGGCGGTGGCCGTCTTCGTCGCTCGGAGATCCGTCCCTGAGCGGTACCGGCTTTGGGCGGCGAACCGCGCGCTGGTGCCGGTGCTCGCCGAGCCCGCGACTGAGGTGGCTGGAGCGTTTCTTCAGCGCCCCTTCGACGTTCCCGAGGATACCTGGGCGCAGGTACTCCACTCCCACTCGATCAGCGCCGAGGCCGAAACCCTGCTGGCCGCTGGTGACACCGTGGCCTTCCTGCTGTCCCGCCAGGCGGACCTGCAGCAAGTGCTCAAATCCTTCCTGCAGCGCAAGTGTGAGTGGGGTTTCGAGAACACCCCGCCGCTGCATGAGCTGCTCATTGAAGACCTCGGTGACGAGGGGAACGATGACGCTGCGTGAGATCCGGCACTCGG
>JBOHFU010000677.1:0-2477 GCA_050699675.1 Pseudonocardiaceae bacterium | reverse complement strand
CTCCGACGGGCGACGCAGGTTCGGCGGAAGTTCAGCGGTTCGCGGGCATTGGGGCATTTCCCCCATCGAGGTGGGCGGGAAGCCTGAACTGGCAGACGTAAGTACCCGCCGAATCGGGCGCCGAGCCTGTTCACAACCCGATCTGCGCGCCCGATCCCGCTACCAGCCGGAGAGGAACTGCCAGAGATGTTGACCACCCAGACCGCCAGCGCTCCGTCATCCTCGTTGGAGGGTGCCGGCCGGATCGGAGTGCCAGCTGTTCTGGATCAGGTCGGCGCGGCGGAGCGGTTCGTCGCCGTCGTCGGTTCTCCGGCCGCAGGCAAAGCACGGTCACTTGGGCACTGGCCGACCGCTCCGGTGCCCAGGTATTCCGGCTGCGCGAGTTCGCCCACGAGTTTCGTAGCCGCCCCACTATTGACCAGCGGCCGTTCGACACACGTGACTCGCTGGGCTGGTTTCCCGAGGAGACCGTTTTCCTGTTGCTGCAAACGGCCTTCATACAAAGGCAGTTCCCGGCCGTGGTGTGGTGGTGCTGGAGAACTTCCCGGGAAGCCTCACCCAGCTCCTGCTGCTCAAGGCGACCGCAGACCAGCTTCGGGCACCGCTGATGCTCATCGACCTGACCGCGGCTGACATCGTCGTCGCAGCTCGGGCCCGCACCCGACGGGTCTGTCCCGGCTGCGAGCCCGACCCGCGCGGTGACCCTCACCGGCCTGCCCAACCCGCCACCCACGACCTCAACCGATGTGACACTAACCACGAGGAAGAGAGCACGCGTGCGCTACCGGGCCCTGCATCGACGTCCACCTGATCCTGCGCCGCGGCGAGCAGGTCCTGCTCGGCCAGCGGCGCAACACCGGCTTCGCCGACGGCAGCTGGCATATGCCCAGCGGTCATGCCGAGAACGGCGAGTCGGCCGCCGCCGCCCTGATCCGGGAAGCCAGCGAAGAGATCGGCGTGCGCATCAACCCTGCCGAGATCCGATTCGTGCACCTCATGCACCACCGCACTGACTCCGGCCGCATCGCCCTGTTCTTCGAGGTCACCCGCTGGCACGGCGAAACCAGACAACCGCGAACCGAATAAATGCGCCAGCTGGGACTGGTTCCCCTGACCGACCTGCCTGCCGACATGATCCCCTACGCCGCCCAAGCCCTGACCCACCACACCAAGGGTGAGGTCTACGCCGAGCGTGGCTGGGGCGAGCCCCATCAACCTTCCACTCCCTACACCTGACAGAGGAGCCAGCCTGCCGGTGTAGCCCATCCGGAGGGCGTTTCAGCGCAGCAACACCCGCCGTGACCGTTTGGCCACGCTCGGACGCTGCCGATCACCGTCCCTCCCGACAGCGGGGGTTCGGCAGCCTGCCCGGCTGTGCACTGCTGACCATGGCCGGGGCGGACCCCGGACCGTGAAACCGGGGTAACAAGGAGCGATCAGACGTGGTGGACACCGTGACGCGACGCAGCACCGCGCCGGGCCTTGACTGGAGCGGGGACCGGCCATGAAGCAGGATCCCCTTCGCGACGTCCCGGTGACCGGCGACATCAGCCGAGAGCACTGGAGGATGCTGGTGCCCGGACTGCACCCCGAGGCCAACGCCACCATCGAGCTGACCGCCCGTGCCGACGGCACCGCGACCCTGCGGATCACCTGCGACACCGCCAAGGGCAGCTCCCAGCGCATCGTCTTACTCGACGTCACGACGGCCGCCCAGCTTTCGACCGGGATCTGGGAAGCCGCCGGACTCGCTCAGCAGCTGGCACGACGCCTCGGCGGCGACCGGCCCCCACCACCCCGGCCACCTCGACAGTCCACCGGATCCGGGGAGCCGGGCAGTAGGCTGAGGATCGCACCCTCACCGAGGGGTACCGTCGCGAGGCGACGGACCTGGGGCAGCGGTGAGGAACCGGCCTCGGTGAACGGAGCTGCAGCGGTGGACGCTGAGGACGTGCGCACGATCGGCTGGCGGCTGCGACGAATCCGCGACAGCCGGGGCAAATCGCTGCGGGTGATCGCCGGGCTGGCCGGGATGAGCTCATCGACGCTGCACCGGATCGAGCACGGGCAGCGTGCCGTGACCCTCTCGGAGATCGTGGCGCTGGCGAACGCGCTGGAGATCGCCCCGAGCGAGCTGACCAAGCTGCCGGTACCCGCACCGGCCAACGGGCACACCGACTCCACCACCGAGGCGGTGCGGCTGGCGCTGGACGCGATCGAGGTCGGCCGCCCCGGCGGGCTGGTGCTGCCGGTGGCGGTACTGCGGGATCAGGTGGCCCGGATCCCACGCCCAGCACCGGGCCTGCCAGTTCGCCGACGTCGCCACCGACCTGCCCGGGCTGATCCGCAACCTGCACACCACCCTGGCCACCGGCACCGACCACGCCGAGCTGCTCGACCTGGCCGTCTACCTGCACGTGCACGTCACCCGCCTATGGCTGTCCCGAGTGGCGGCGCCCGACGACCTGGTCCGCCGG
>JBOHFU010000676.1:0-2478 GCA_050699675.1 Pseudonocardiaceae bacterium | reverse complement strand
CTTGTCGCTAGCTTGCTTGCACCTCGACGGTAGCATCTATGAATTCTAGCAGCAACTTTCACGACCTATCAAGGAGGCTCTGTGGCGCAGCGCAAGACGGTCCGGTCCCGACGGCTGGGCAAGCAGATCCGGCGACTCCGCGACGATGCCCAGCTCAGCCAGGAGAAGCTGGTCGAGCTGATGAACACCGACCAGCCCCGGCAGCGCCGCATCTCCGCTGCGCACCTGTCGCGGGTGGAGTCCGGCGGTGCCCGGATCACCTCCGAGCACCTGGATCGGATCATCACGGTGCTCGACGTCGGCACCGAGCAGGCGGGCAAGCTCGACGCGCTGCGGCTGCGGGCCGACGAACGGGGCTGGTGGCAGGAGTACTCGGACATCGTCACCGAGGCTGTGGAGATGCTCGTCGAGATCGGTGAGGACGCCATCTCCGTGCGCAGCTATGACAACGTGTTCGTGCAGGGACTACTGCAGACCCGGGCCTACGCCGAGGCGGTGATAGGCAACGGCCGTGCCTTCGTCGCGCCGATCAACGTGGACCGGATGGCCGAGCTGCGGTTGCGGCGCCAGCAGCGGCTGGGCGAGGACGGTTTCCAGGGGCTGGTGGCTGTGATGTCCGAGAGTGTCATCCGTACCCTGGTGGGCGGCCGAGATGTCATGCGTGAACAGCTACGACACTTGATCGAAGTGACTCAGGAGTACCCCGTGACGATCCACATCCTGCCCTTCAGCGCTGGAGCGTTGCCCGGTTCCGACAACTTCGTCATCTTCGAGTTCCCGGATGACCTCGACGGCGACGTGGTGTACGTGGAGAGCGACACGGCGCAGCGCATCTACGAGGATCGCAACCCCGTGCGGCAGTGCACGTACACTTTCGACGCGGCTCTGGCCCAGGCTCTGTCAGCACGGGAGTCACAGGACCTGATCCGCACAGTCATGGAGGAGCTGTGACCCAGTGGCCCGCACACTCAACCCGTACCCCTCTCTCGATGATGCGCAGTACGACGCCGTCGTCAACGGCCGGTACCTGAAATCGACCTTCAGCAACGCCAGCGGTGGTTGCCTGTCGTTCACCGTGGCCGACGGTCTGGTCGGCTTCCAGGACGACAAACTCCCCCCAGCCGAGCGCCAAGCCCACACCCTCATCTTCACCCAACACGAGATGACCGCCTTCATCGCCGGCGCCAAGAACGGAGACTTCGACCACCTCCTCGACTAACCTCCCCAGCCCGCATCCAGAGCCCCCCGCGCCAGCCGCGGAGGCCACCAACCCGGCTGGGGCTGTAGCTGACCCGGCGGGACGTTCGCCGAGGGTTACCATCGGATGCGCTGTGCTCACCGAGCCATCAAGGGCCGAGCATGCGCAGTTGTCGTGCGGACGACTGGCGGGAGGCAGCCGTGCAGTTCGCTGAGTACCAGCGCGCGGCCCGTGAGACCAGCCAGCTCCGGCTCGGCGGACCGCAGAGTGTCGTTGCACCGATGCTCGGGCTGGCCAGCGAAGCCGGCTCGGTGCTCAACGTGTACAAGAGGTACCTTCGAGACGGTATCGATTTCGCCGCAAATCGGGAATTGCTGTGCGAAGAGCTCGGCGATCTGCTCTGGTACGTCGCTGCAGTTGCGACAGCGTGTGACATTGATCTGGAAGAGATCGCCAAGACCAACTTGCCACGGACCCGAGATCGTTATCCGCCGCACTTCGATTCTGCCGATCTCGATGAGCTGCCAGTCCTCGATGCCGGCTACCCGGCACAGGAGCGCTTCCCGCGTCGGCTGACCGTGGCCTTTGCCGAGCAGCCGCTGCCGTCGGGCCGTGCCGCCGCCGTCCTCACCCTCGTCGATGCCGAGCCCAACGTCTTTCCACACGGACCGATCGATGTCGAGGACGGCAAAAAGGTGGGCTTTCAAGTAGGTGCCAACTTAGGTGACTTCTTGACCGATAACAGCCGGCGTGTCGACGCTTATCGGTTTCACGACGCCATCCACATGGGTTTTATGTCAGTACTTGGCTGGTCCTCCACGATGCGGGCAGCCCTTCGGCTCAAAGCGTAAATCCGATCAGCAGACCGACGAGTGCGAGGACGGGGCGCGTGCCATCTTCGCCGAGGAAGGGCTTGCCGCGGTGCTTTCCCGCCTTGCGGCCCGCCGGACAGCTTTCCTCAGCGAGACCAGCGTCGATGGCGAAGTGATCGAGATAGCGAAAGCTGCTGTAGTGGATCTGGAGGTCGAGGCACTGCCGGCATGGCTCTGGCGCAGAGCGATCTCCCAGGGCTTTCGCGCGATGCACCAGCTTGGCCAGAACCGTGGCGGCTACCTCGTTGCTGATCTAGATGCTCGAACGCTTCGGTATGAGAAGGTACTCGCGTGACCGGCTTGCGCGCAGTGTCACTTCGCGAGGAGCTATGCCTTTTACACCGCGAAAAGGACGCTGCGTACCGTGATGCATGGAAGAAACGTGGCGAGGTGATCAGCATCCTCGCG
>JBOHFU010000675.1:0-2479 GCA_050699675.1 Pseudonocardiaceae bacterium | reverse complement strand
TCGACTGTCACTTGCGCTGACGCGCTTGTGAGTGCGTAACAGCACCTGATGTCCCCTGTGGGGACGCGCGTTCCGCGGTGAAAATGGGGGTTTGCTGCTGTTTGGTCTGACGTTCCGCACTTCTCGGACGTGATATCGACCCCCACCGTGGTTGCTCAGTCAGGGCTGCGTTTGTGCTGGGCTGGTGGGGCGGTGATGAGTAGTTCGGCTGCCTGGCGGGACAGCTGGTCCATCTCGGCGAGGAGGTTGTCGAGGCGGCGGCGGTTGGCGATCCATTCGCGGTAGGCCTGCGCCTGCTCGGGGTTGAGCCGGCGGGTGAGGGTCTTGCCGGCCAGTTTGCGGGTGTACTGGTAGTAGGGGCCGTGCCGCGCTGGTGGGTCGGCGTGGCAGCGGCAGCCGGGGTGGGTGCAGGCGGTGTAGCGCTCGATCACGCTGCCCGGGGCGAGGAAACCCAGCTCGCGGACCTGGTCTTTCAGGTCCCGGTAGCGGGCGTGCAGCCCGGCGAGCTCAGCGTCGGTCATCTGGTCCTTCCTCGGCATGTCGCATCCTCTGAGCAGACAGTAGTTAATACTGTCTGCTAGGTCGAGGTCAAGCAGCGACGGCGAGGAGCGACCATGGACACCGTGGACACCGGCCCGTTCGAGCTGTCGAGTCAGCGGCTGGGGGCGCTGCCGCTGATCAACCACTTCTGGGACCGCGCCGGGCTGCCGGCACTGCTGACGCGCTACCTGCCCGCCACCGACGCCCGGGTGCGGCTGGCCCCGGCGGTCGCGGTGCGGCTGGTGGTCACCAACCTGCTACTGGGCCGCGCACCGCTCTACGGGCTCGCGGAGTGGGCGGCCCCGTTCGCCCCCGAGCTGCTCGGGCTGGCCCCCGGCGAGGTCCAGGCGCTCAACGACGACCGGGTCGGGCGGGCGTTGGAGCAGCTCTTCGACGCCGACCGGGCCAGCTTGCTCACCGAGCTGATGCTCGCGGTGATCGCGGAGTTCGGGGTGGACACCGCTGAGCTGCATAACGACTCCACCTCCATCAGCGTGCACGGGGCCTACCAGGCGGCGACCGGAGTGCCGCGCGGCGGGAAACCCACCCCGGTGATCACCTTCGGGCATTCCAAGGACCATCGCCCCGACCTCAAGCAGCTGGTGTGGATCCTCACCGTGTCCGCCGACGGCGCGGTGCCCATCGCCTACCGGCTCGCCGACGGAAACACCACCGACGACCCCACCCACATCCCGACCTGGGACGGACTGGTCGGGCTGCTCGGGCGCGCCGACTTCCTCTACATCGCCGACTCCAAGCTGTGCTCCCGCGACGCGATGAACCACATCGCTGCCGGCGGCGGGCGGTTCGTCACCGTGCTGCCCCGCTCCCGCGGCGAGGACCGCTGGTTCCGCGACTGGGCGCAGACCAACCGGCCACAGTGGACCGAGGCGATGCGGCTGCCCGGGTCACGCGCCGATGAGCCCGACCAGGTATATGCGACCTTCCCCGCCCCGCTGCCCTCCGCCGAGGGCCACCGCATCATCTGGGTGCACTCCACCGCCAAAGCCGCCCGCGACGCCGCTGCCCGCCAGACCCGCATCGAAACCGGCGCGACCGCGATCGACGCCCTCGCCACCCGCCTGGCCGGGCCGAAGTGCCGGCTCAAGACCCGTGTCGCCGTCGAAGCCGAAGCCGATGCCGTGCTCGCCCGCGCCGGCGCCGACCGCTGGATCAGCCACACCATCGACGAGACCACCGAAGAGACCTACCGGCAGGAACACCGCGGCCGGCCCGGCACGACCACCCGCTACCGCCGCCACACCAAGACCCGCCACACGATCAGCTGGAACACCCGCCTGGACGTACTGGCCTACGACGCGGCCACCGACGGATGCTTCCCACTGATCAGCAACGACACCACCCTCACCGACGCCCAAGTGCTGGCCGCCTACCGCTACCAGCCCCACCTCGAACGACGCCACCACCTGCTCAAATCCGTGCAGGACACCGCCCCGGTACTACTGCGCAACCCCACCCGCATCGAGGCCCTGTTCTGCTGCCAGTTCCTCGCCCTGCTCCTCGGCGCACTGGTCGAACGCCAGATCCGCAACGCGATGAACACCGCCGCCACCGACCACATCCCGCTCTACCCAGAGCTACGCGCCTGCACCGCGCCCTCCACCGAGCGCATCGTGGAGATCTTCGCCGACCTCACCCGTCACGAACTCCACCAGCACGGACACCTCGTCCAAAGCTTCGAAGTCGAACTCAACTCCCTCCAGCAGCAGGTCCTCGAGCTACTCGACGTCCCCACCACGAACTACACGCGCTCATGATCTCCAGCCCGTGGGGGGGCGATAATGCATTCGAGAAGTGCGGAACGTCAGGTTCAACGCCGAGTCCGCCGGGTAAAGGTTGCCCGCGCCGGGTGCACGGTAAGCGATCCGGGTGACAGTGACTGTTCCGAACACGGTGGCCAGATCGCGTTGGTGACCCT
>JBOHFU010000674.1:0-2484 GCA_050699675.1 Pseudonocardiaceae bacterium | reverse complement strand
GTTGGCAGGAGCGGCCCGCTCTCGCGGTTGTTGCCTGCTCTGTTGACCAGCGAAAGGTCTCCTGTGTTCTCTCATAGTCTTCATGCTTATCTACGCGTCCTTGCCGGCTCGCGAGCCCACCGCGCCGGCCCGTTCCTGGCATCGTTCGACGATCACGACGCGGGTCTGTTCCGCAACTACGCTGTCCCAGACGACGGCGCCGATCCCACCCCGGCCCAGGTCGCCGAGCTGATCACGACGTTCACCGAACGCGACCGGATCCCGCGGCTGGAATACCTGCCGGAACTATGTCCGGCCGTTGAGCCCGGTTTGCTCGCCGCGGGGTTCGCCCCGGAGCGGCGGTTACCGATCATGACCTGCTGGCCCACGGACGTAGTTGCACCGTCGGTCGTCGCGGGAATCGAACTCAGCTTGGCCACCACCGATGAGCAGCTCCGCCAGGTCGCCGGGGCGCAGAACGATGCCTACGGTCAGCCCGAAACCACCGACCACGATGTCGCCCGCCTCCGCGGCACCGTCGAGGGCGGTGGCCTGGTCGCCCTTGCCCGTGACACGGCTACTGGCCGCGGCGTCGGGGGCGGGCTGTGCGCGCCACCCCACGAGGGTGTCAGCGAGCTCGCCGCAATCGGCGTCCGAACCCCATACCGGCGACGCGGGATCGCGACAGCCCTGACCGCGCTGCTCACCCGTTCCTGCCCCACTGTCGGGATCACCACCCCGTTCCTGACTCCCGAAGGCGAAGTGGAAGCACGCATCTACCACCGTGTCGGCTACCGAGCCGTCACCGAGATGCTCCACATCTCCCGGTGAGGTTGCAGCCGCTCGAAGGCTGGGGCGTAGCGAAAGGTGCCGCGCAGCGAGTCGTGCTAAGTGTGCAGGGTCGCACTGGAAATGCCGCCTCAGCCCCGTTCGACGGCCAGGAGTTGTTTGTAGGCCGTGGCGAGGTCGTCGGCGGTCAGGGTGACATCGGAGGTGCGTAGTAGCACCTGCCGCTTAGATGCGCCTCCCTGCGGATGACGCTGGCGTCGATGCGCCGATCTCACGCCGCGTCGACGGTCGTCGCGCTGACCGTCGAGGGGTTCGGGATCGACTCACCCCGCTCACGCATCACCTCGAGGTGACCGCGCATCGCCTCTTTCATCTCAGACAGGGCTTCCGCCTCCGTGTCGCCGAGCGCGACGCAGCCGGGGAGGTCGGGGCTCCACGCACCGTAGCCGTCGTCGTCAGCTCGCTCGATGATGATCGCGTATGTACTCACCGCGGCCTCCTGTTGATCTCCGCCTGCTTCAGGATGCTGCGCTCGGTACCGATGGGCAAGTCCCGGCTCAGCTTGCCGGGCACGGTTACCACTTCCGGCTTGGTTGCGTGGACGTAGTGACGATGGCTGCCCTCACCTGTGCCAGTATCCATCCGTCAGCCTCGATCAACTTGATCATATGACGCACCGTCAGCGGCATGCCGGCCCGGCCTCCGGTTCCCTCCTGCATCGATGACCGGGCCGGCACGCCGAAGGCGCGCTACGCGAAGGGCCAGCCCCGCTTACGCTCGACCTGCGGCTGAGCAGCGTACCCGGGCCACCCTGCGAGGCTCACCGCATTCAGCGGGCTGAGCGTGGTTATTAGAGTGCCGATAGCCACGCTCAGCCCGCTGAATGCGCAGGGGTTCACACTGCACCGGTGACCGGCGGGCTGGTCGGTGGGGGAGGACACTGAACTTGTGCGTCTTCCTGTCATGCCGCCTGTGGCGCCGATGCTGGCTAAGCCTGCTGCCGACATTCCTGCTGGTCAGCTCTACGAACCGAAATGGGACGGCTTCAGGTCGATCATTTTCCGCGACGGTGACGAGGTCGAGATCGGCAGCCGCAAGGAGCGGCCGATGACCCGCTACTTCCCCGAGGTCGTCGCCGCGGTGCTCGCCAACTTCCCACCCCGCGCGGTGATCGACGGCGAGATCGTCATCGCCGATCAGGAACGCAACACCCTCGACTTCGAGGCGCTGCAGCAGCGCATCCACCCGGCCGCCAGCCGGGTGAAGCTCCTCTCCGAGCAGACCCCGGCCAGCTTCGTCGCGTTCGACCTGCTTGCGCTTGGCGACGAAGACCTCACCCAACGACCGCTCGCGCAGCGGCGTGCGGCGCTCGAGCACGCCCTCGCCGAGGCTGCGCCGCCGGTGCACCTCACCCCGGCCACCCAGGACCTGGACCTTGCCCGGCAGTGGTTCGATCAGTTCGAGGGCGCCGGACTGGACGGCCTGATCGCCAAGAAGCTCGACCTGCGCTACCAACCCGACAAGCGCGTCATGACCAAGATCAAGCACGAGCGCACCGCCGACTGCGTCGTCGCCGGCTACCGGATCCACAAGTCCGGGCCCGACTCTCTCGGGTCACTGTTGCTCGGGCTCTACGACGACCGGGGCGTCCTCGTGTCGGTCGGCGTGGTCGGCGCGTTCCCGATGGCGCGCCGCCGCCAGCTGCTCACCGAGCTA
>JBOHFU010000673.1:0-2484 GCA_050699675.1 Pseudonocardiaceae bacterium | reverse complement strand
CGGCGGCCAGGGAGGGGTGTCGGAGACTCGCCGAAGGTCGCGTTTGATGCTCATCGAATTTCGCGGTTGTAGCTGAGGTTCGTGCTCCTCCTGGCCGGGGTCCCTGGCCAGGGTCAGCGGCTCTTCCAGCCTGCTGGTGCTGCCAAGCACCGACGGGCTGGAAGGAACCATCTGGATGATGACCCGGGAGGAGTTCATGAGGGTGCAGACCTTGCACGCGGCGGGTTGGACGATCCGTCAGATCGCGGAGCATGTCGGGTATCACCCGGCGACAGTGTCGGGCTGGTTGAAGAACGGTGGGCCGCCGTCGACGCGTCGGGCGCCGGCGGCCGAGGTGGTGATCGACGAGCGGTGGCGGGCTCGCATCGCGGGGCTGTTGGCGCAGAACGCGCAGCTGCAGGCGAGCTCGATCATGCGGGTGATCGGCTCGGAGGGCTTTGAGGGGTCGTATCCGACGCTGACCCGCCATCTTCGTTCGGTGCGGGGCCCGTCGCGGGGGGCGCCGGGCTCGGCGTTGGTGACGGTGTCGATCGAGACCGGCCCTGGCGAGGAGTTCCAGTTCGACTGGTCCGACTGCAACCGTTGGGCGCGGCGTTGGGGATGGGACCTCGAGCTGCACTGCTTCGGGGCGTTGTTGTGCTGGAGCCGCATCAAGCGGTGGTGGTTCGCGACCTCGATCGACCAGCCCCACACCTTGGAGGGCCTGGCCGGGTTCTTCGACTCGGTCGACGGTGTGCCGGCGGTGGGTCGCACCGACCGGATGGGCCAGCTGGGCCGTTCTCGTGGGAAGGCGTTCATCTGGCATCCGGTCGCGCTCGAGTTCGCCCGCCACTACGGGTTCGCGCTCAAGGCGTGCGACGGTGGTGACGCGAAGCGCAAGGGCAAGATCGAGCGACCGTTCCGGGACCTCAAGGCCGGGTTCCTTGCCGAGATGGACCTCGATCCGCCTGGCGACATTGGTGAGCTGAACCGGCGGGCCGAGACGTGGCTGGCCGCCTACGCGCACACCGTCGTGCACCGCAGCACCAAGGTGCGTCCCGACGAGCGGTTCCGCATCGAGCATCCGCTGCTCACCCGGTTGCCGCGCGTGCGCTTCGACACCGCGCGGCGCGAACCGCGCCGGGTCGGTCGGGTGCCGATGATCGAGTGGGACACCGTGTTCTACTCGGCGCCCCCGGCGGTCGTCGGCCAGATGATCGAGGCCCGCCAGCCGGTCGCCACCGACGTGTTGGAGCTGTGGTTCGCGGGGCGGCTCATCGCAACCCACCGGCTCGCTGCGGCCGGGAGCGAACCGCAATGGCTGCCCGAGCATCGCGCTGCCGCCGAGGCGATCGCGCTCGGCCGTCACGGCCGTCATCTGCGTCGCGTCGTCGACGTCGCCGAGCGCGCCATCGTCCGGCTCGATCTTGGTGCCGGTGACTACGACGTCGAAGATCCTGATCTCGACATGTTCGAAGCGATCGGCCCGCACCCTCACCTCGACCTGGGTGTGGACAACGCCGCAGAGCTCAACGTGGAAGACGGTTTCTCGGGTTGTGAGTGCTTCGGGGGTCGCTGGTGAGCACCACCACGATGATCGAGGCGATCAAGGACGACCTCGGCTACCTGAAGCTGCACCGCACCGCGGAGATCTTCGCTGCGCTCGCCGACGGTGAGCATCGCGATGACCGGCTCGAGTTCCTCGCTGCGCTCGTCGCCGAGGAAGCCACCGCGACCCGCCAGCGACGCTTGAACGCCCGGCTGCGCTTCGCGCACTTCCCGACCCGGCGCAGCATCGAGGAGTTCGACTTCGACTTTCAGCCCTCCATCGACCCCAAGCTCATCGCCGACCTCGCCGGGCTCGACTTCGTCGAGGCCGGCACACCGATCCTGCTCTTGGGCAAACCCGGCTGCGGGAAAAGCCACCTCGCCATCGCGCTCGGGATCCGCGCCGTCGAGGCCGGCTACCGCGGCTACTTCACCACCGCCACCGACATGGTCGCCGCCATGACCACCGCCTACGCCGACGGCAGCTTCAACACCAAGATCCGCACCTACACCAGCCCGTCAGTGCTGGTCATCGACGACGTCGGCATCACCCCCTTCGACCGGGCCCAAGCCAACGCGTTCTTCCAAGTCGTCAACCGCCGCTACGAGAACCGCTCGGCCACCATCGTCACCACCAACCGCGGCCTGCCGGCGTGGGCCGAGCTGTTCGGCGGCGACAGCGTCGTCGCCGCCGCCATCCTGGATCGACTCCTCGACCGCGCCGCCGTCATCAACATCAAGGGCCCGTCCTGGCGGCTACGCGAACACCAGGCCCTCACCCAACCCCTCGCCCAGCTCAACGACCCCCCGGAGCCGCCACCGACCAAGCATCGCTAACCTCACCCCGGAGCACGCCCTCGACCGCGACTTTCGATGAGCAGAAAGCGCGACATTCGATGAGCGCCGACACTGGCAGGATCGCCGACGTCGTTGCTGCGAGTGGCCTGACCCTTGTTA
>JBOHFU010000672.1:0-2488 GCA_050699675.1 Pseudonocardiaceae bacterium | reverse complement strand
CGCCGCTGGGACCGCGTCACACCTCCGGCGTGTCTCGGCCAGTACGGTGGTGGATCCACCCGCGGATCCGTGATTTTGTATCGTTTCGTCGGCTGGATCGCCTGGATCTCGACAAGCAGCTGGCCGCGGGCATCGTCCAATTCCCGTACCACTGGTCGGATCGCGGCCATGACGGCGGCCATCGCAAGTGCGAGGCCGTCAACCCCGCGTCGAGTGTCGTGCCGGTACCGGATGTGGTGCATCCCCGAGTCTCGGATCGCGCGAGTTTCCTCGGCGCTGTCGAGCTGGGCGCTGTCATTCGTGAGCAGAGCGTGGTAGCCCTTGCCGCTGGCATCGGGAAGCAGGAAATGGTCCTTCTTCCCCTTCCACCCAAGATCCTGGACGTGATCCACCTGATGCCCGCGGAGCAGCCGACGAAGCGGCTCGACGAGCTGAACTGGAACGTCCTCGTCGAGCAGAAGCTTCATCGCACGATCAAGCGCCGACCGGCTCGCGGTAGCCGTCGACGTATCGCGCGAACGCGAGCGCTCCCCGAGCCGCATTCGCGCTGACAGCCGGGTAAAACCCTGCCACCTCCTCAGCGGTGACCCCGTCTTCGAGCAAGCTCGCGACCATGTCATAGGGCACTCGAGTCCCCACGATCACCGGATACCCGCCGCGGATCTCGGGATCTACCGCCACGCCAGGCTTCGGGCGATACAGCGGCACCACCTCGCGGTCGTGCGGCCCGCGAAACGCGGCGAGAATGTCCACCATCTGCGCGATCACCTGTTGGCCAGGGCGCCGGGTCAGATCCACCGCGACCTCCTCGGAGATCTTCCACACGACGTCGCGACCAACAGCCACGAGCTGGTAAAACGAGAGATGCTCGGTGGCACCCATATCCCGTAGGCTCTGCACCGCCTTGCGAACCCGCTGTAGGGGTACCTCTCGTGACCGCAGGTAGACGAAGGTTCGCAGCGCTACTACGTCGGGAAAGGAGTACGACACCCGTGACCTCGGCTCGTGCAGCGCAGGCGCAAGCAGCGGTGCCTCGGTGGATCGAGACGACCGCCAGTACGACAGCTGCCGAAGCGTCGCGCCGCTCAGTGCAGCGGCGACCACCGGTTTGTACGACACTGTGAACCCCCTTTTGGGCCACGCTCACCGTATCTTCCGCCACTGACAATGCTGGGGTCACCGCGCCGAGAGGTGCCAGCCGTGCCTGCTGGCTCGGCGGCCCGCTTGGCGCCCACGGTGACTACCGTCGAAATGGCACGCGCATCCGAAGATCAGCAAGTTAGTGCGCTGGTGCCCAGACCTCACGGCTGTCGCCTCTTGATGATCTCCGAGGAGATAACAGTGTCCGGCATCGGCAGTTCCCCACCGCTTGCACCGCTGACGCCGATGTGGTCGATCGACTACCCGGAGACGCTGCTGTGGCGCGGTGCGGGACGCGTCACCGGGCAGCGCGCGGAGCGCGAGACCGAACTGGTGGCGACTTGGCAGCCGGAACTTGACGTCCGCCAGGAGCCGGACGACGCCGAGGACAGCGAGCTGCTTGACCTGGGCCGGTATCCCGACCGCCGTGCCAGCGGAGTTGCCCGACGTTCTGTTACGACGCCTCGGCTGCACTGGCGGCATCAGTAACCGGCTTGAGCCTGACCACTGGGTCGGCCAGACCGTCCCAGTTCCATGGGCGAACGGCTGAGGACCCTGGCAGGTATTCCGCCGTCTGGAAGCGGGAACATGCCGCCGCAGGTCGCGACGAACACGAACCGTCCACACAGGACGCGGTCCTCTAGTCGGCGGACGTGTGCTGAGCAGGGGTTGCCGGCAACCATCGATCCCACCGCGCTCGACCGAATCGCTGCGGTCTTCCGGCGGGTCAAAGGCTCGAAGGCTGGCCAGGATGCTCAGCAACCGCCGGACCCTCCGATGGGTCACTCATGCACACACCGGTGCCGCCGATTCCACAGTAGCCATCAGGGTTCTTGGCGTCGCTCAAATATTGCTGGTGGTAGTCCTCGGCGTAGTAGAACTTGTTCAGCGGGGCGATCTCGGTGCTGATCTGGCCGCGCCCGGCGGCAGTGAGGGCCCGCTGGTAGTTGGCACAGCTCGATTCGGCCTCGGCGGCCTGCTCGGCGTCGGTGGTGTAGACCGCGGAACGGTACTGGGTGCCTACGTCGTTGCTCTGGCGCATCCCCTGCGTCGGGTCGTGGCCCTCCCAGAACACCCGCAGCAGCTCGGCGTAGGAGATCTGCGCCGGATCGAACACGACCAGCACCGCCTCGGTGTGCCCGGTCCGCCCGGAGCACACCTCCTCGTAGCTGGGGTTCGGGGTGTGACCGCCGGCGTAGCCGACCGCGGTGGAGTACACCCCCGGGGTGCGCCAGAAGATCCGCTCGGCACCCCAGAAGCAGCCCATCCCGAACACCGCGGTGCGCAGGCCGTCGGGGAACGGCGCCACGATGCGGTGGCCGTGCACGGCGTGCCGCTCCGGAACCGG
>JBOHFU010000671.1:0-2490 GCA_050699675.1 Pseudonocardiaceae bacterium | reverse complement strand
TTTCTGATCCGTCCCGGACGATCGTAGATCTCCTCGATGACCCGACGCTCGGTGGTGGGGTGCGCAACGTGGCTGATGTTGTCCACGAGTACTGCACTGGCGAGCACAGGGACGAGGACCTGCTCGTGGTCACCACCACCGACCGTCTCCACATGGCGTGTCGGAGTGCCGCTGGAGACTGTTCGCTTCGCCGCCGCCAACCATCTGCTTGTCGAACTGGACTACGACGGCCGTACCCGACTCATCGAGCCGTACTCCCTTCGCCGCACCCGCGCTGGCAACCTGGTCCTCCACGCTGAGCGCGCCGACGGTAGCGGACACCGCACCTACCGCGTCGAGAGGATCCAAGGATTGCGCACGACGACAAGGCCGTTCCGTCCGCGATTCCCCATCGAGTTCTCTGCACGTGGGCCACTGCATGCCCCGCCGCAGCACAGCACGCTCGTCCCTCGGGCCAGTCACATATCGCGTTCCTCGTCGACTGAGTACTTGTACGAGTGCGCCCACTGCGGTCGTCAGTTCACTCACACGAGGCGGAATTCCTCGCTCCGCCAGCACAACGACCCATACGGCAACCGCTGCGGTGGGCGTACCGCACGCTACCTCGGGACGAGGAATTGAGGTAGTTCAGGTGGGTGCGGCGGAACCGGCCGTCTTCCTGCTCGACCCCGCCCTTCTCGTGGGTGCCGTCCTGGCCCGGGATGCAGTAGAACGCGTCGAAGCTTTAGTGCGAGCGGAACGCGGCCCAGCGCTGGGACTCCACTCGAGTGCGGCCGAAGCAGACCCGCTGCACCGCTGGTTTGAGAGGGCCACCGATCCCAACACCGACCCGTCGGTACTGCACGCCAGCGCACAGACGAAACCGTCGCGCCCACCTCGATGCTGCGCCGCGCAGCCTTGGTCCAGGTCAGGCTCCCAGGTGTCGGGGTGGCGCTTGCGTAGCTGGGCAAGATGTTTGTCGAAGGTCACCAGGGCGAGGTCGAGGAGGTGGACGCCGCCGCGAAAGTGCTCGAAACCCAACTGGCCCCACACCTCGGACAGACAGGCGACTGCCATCTGCCGCTGCTCGTCGCCATGGCCGGGGCGTTCAGACCGATCGGCGCGGGTAGCAGACCGTTGGGCCAACCCCTGACCAACCACACCAACTGAGTCAACGCGGTGGCGTTCAGCCCGGATGGGCGCACCCTGGCCAGCGGCAGCACCGACCAGACCGTGCAGTTGTGGAACCTGACCGACCCGACCCACCCCACCCCATTGGGCCAACCCCTGACCGGCCACACCGGCACCCTCGGTGAGGTGGCGTTCAGTCCTGATGGGCGCACCCTGGCCAGCGGTGGCGACCAGAGCGTTCATCTGTGGGGGATGAACGTCGACCACGCGATTCAACGGATCTGCGCCACCACCACGAACGTTCTCACTCCCGCGAAGTGGGAACAGTACGTATCGAAGGACCTGCCCTATCGCCCGCCCTGCCCCTGATTTGCCAAGATCAGCCACCGAGGCGAGGACATTGCACAGTCTCGGTGCTGGCGGCGATGGCGAACGAGCGGTGATCGGGGCGGGTCACGGGCAGGGTGGGCGATAGGGCAGGGCGGGCGACACGTACTGCTCCCACGTCGCGGGGGTGAGGGTGTTCCTGGTGGTGGCGCAGATCCGCTGGATTGCGTGATCGACGTTCAGCTCCCACAGGCGCACGGTCTGGTCGGTGCTGCCGGTGGCCAGGGTGCGCCCGTCCGGGCTGAATGCCACCGAGTTGACGAAGTCGGTGTGGCCGGTGAGGGGTTGGCCCAGGGGTGTGGGGTGAGCGGGGTCGGTCACGTTCCACAGCCACACGGTCTTGTCGAAGCTTGCGCCGGCCAGGGTGTGCCCGTCCGGGCTGAATACCACTGCGGTGACCCGGTTGACGTGGTCGGTCAGGGGTTGGCCCAGGAGTGTGGGTTGGGTGGGGTCGGTGACGTCCCACAGCCGCACGTGCTGGTCGGCGCTGCCGGTGGCCAGGGTGCGCCCGTCCGGACTGAACGCCACCGAGTAGACGGGGTTGGTGTGGCCGGTCAGGGATTGGCCCAGGGGCGTGGGGTGGGCCAGGTCGGTCACGTTCCACAGCCGGGCTGCGTAGTCCCTGCTGCCGCTGACCAGGGTGTGCCCGTCCGGGCTGAACGCCACCGCGTCAACGAAGCTGGTGTGGCCGGTCAGGGGTTGACCCAGCGCCGTGGGGTGCGTCGGGTCGGTGACGTCCCACAGTCGCACGGTCCAGTCGGTGCTGCCGGTGGCCAGGGTGCGCCCATCCGGGCTGAACGCCACCGCGGAGACGGGGTTGGTGTGGCCGATGAGAGGTGGGCCCAGGGGTGTCGGGTGGGCCGGGTCGGTGACGTTCCACAGTCGCACGGTCTGGTCGAAGCTGGTGCTAACCAGGGTGTGCCCGTCCGGGCTGAATACCACTGCGGTGACCCGGTTGGTGTGGCCGGTCAGGGATGGGCCCAACGGGGTGGG
>JBOHFU010000670.1:0-2492 GCA_050699675.1 Pseudonocardiaceae bacterium | reverse complement strand
CGATGACGTCAAAACCCGCCTGCTCCAACGCCCGGCGGCTCGTCGTGGGAATCTCCAGCGGTTCGCGGCCGGGCAGCACGACGCGGCGACGGCGCCAGAAGTGGGGATGGATCAGCACCGGCATGTTGGTCCGACCGAGTGTCCGGATCAGCCCGTCAATGCCGGTGGTGTGGTCGAAATGGCCATGGCTGCACACGATCGCCTCAATCGAGCTGGGGTCGATGTCGAGCCGACGCATGTTCTCGACCACACCGTCCGGGGTGGTGCCAGCGTCATAGAGCAACCGATATTCGCGATCGCCCTTCGACACGGCCACCAGCACGGAAAAGCCATGCTCGGCGATGAGCGCGTCGGGAACCTCGCCGTTGTCCATCACCGCCGCTGGCCGCCGCGGCCCGGCCCCTACCGGGACTCGGCGGGCTGGCTCTTGGTCGGGCATGAGAATGTCGGTGACGTTGTCCATCAGCGTGGTGATCCGGACGGAATCGACAGGCTCTAGGTCGATCTCAACGGCCGGCTCGAAGTCGTGGAGCACGGGCGGCGGCAGTCTGGCCGGGCTATCGTCCGTGCACACAAGCCGAGCGTAACGGTGCAAGGATGCGACGTCACGGATGCTTGTTCCCGAGTTCTACGAAGATCAACTGCAACGAACGCCCGCACCGGCTGACCATCGCGGAAGACCATCAGGGTCGGCAGCGACATCACCTGGTAGGTCCGCCCGACAAGCGGGTTCTCGCCAGTGTTGATCTTACGAATGGTGAGCACGTTCACCGCAATCTCGGCGAGCACCGGAGCGATCATGTGGCAGGGCGGGCACCACTGCGCCCAGAAGTCCACCAGGACGGGCCGATCATGCCTGAGGACTTCCTGTTCGAAGGTCTCATCCGTTACCACGGACACCTCACCGGGAATCCTTGTCGGGGCATCACAACCCCTTGGTTTCGGTCGCGTCGATGGTGGCCGGTCCGCCACCCGACATGGCTCGAGCTGCCTGGCCGCAGTCGTCCTCGCCACACGGGCCGACCGGCGCGGTGGTGCTGACCTGCGGGGTTACCGTGGTGTGCGCGACAGACACAGCAGTGCCTCGCCCGAGCCCGCCAGCTGCCCGCCCATACCGTCCGCTCACATTATTTGAGCTGGACTTTTGTGACCTTCTGACCGGAAGATCGTCTTCCGCTGGAAAGGGGCTAGATGGACCGAAGCATACGCACGGTGGACGACGTACTGAGGCTCCTGGACGGGCTGTTCGCGCCGGAGGCCGACCGCTGGACAGCCGACTCCGGCTCCTCCTGGTGGGACAGTTTCTACGCGGACCGCTCCAGGCCCGTGCCGTTCTTCGCGGCGAAACCGGACGAGAACCTCATCTCCTACCTCGACCGCGGCCTGATCACCACGGGCCGCGCCCTGGACCTGGGCTGCGGCCCCGGCCGCAACGCCCTACACCTCGCCTCGGCCGGATTCACGGTGGACGCCGTGGACCTCTCCCCGACGGCCATCGCCTGGGCCAAGGACCGCGCCCGCGAGGCGGGCGCCGAGGTCCAATTCCACTGCGGGGACGCCTTCACCCGCACCGCGGCCGACCTGCGCGGCCCGTACGACCTGATCTACGATTCCGGCTGCTTCCACCACCTGCCACCGCACCGCCGCATCAGCTACCTCGACCTGCTCGACCGGTCCCTCGCCCCCGGCGGACATCTCGCCCTCGCCTGCTTCGCGGCCGGCGAGATGGGCTCCGAGCTCCCCGACGCCGACTTCTACCGCCACTGCGGCTTGGACGGCGGCCTCGCCTACACGCCGGAGTCCCTGCGCTGGATCTTCTCCCACCTCAGGGAAGTGGAACTGCGCCGCATGCGCCACGAGCCACCCGAGTCCCCCCGCTTCGGCGAGCCGTTCCTCTGGACGGCCCTGTTCTGCCACGACGCCCACGCCTAGCGTCCGCGGAACGCCTCAGGAACCGGCGTCTCAGCAAACGACATCGAAACACAGACACCGGCCATCACCCAGCAAAAGCCACCCCCTATACAGCCACGCTCTCAACTCGGCAGATGAGTACATTGCGGTGATCACGTGCGCCCCGAACCGGCCTGAGACACGGTCCGGTCCCGAGGGCCGGGAGATCCACGGGGACGTGCCTTGCTCGCCACCCTTGCTTCGAGCCGACCAAGCGTCGCTCGCGAGAGCGGTAGGTTTGGGCCGTGATCGCGGCGCGTGCTGACATCGTCGGCAGCCTGCTGCGGCCGCGCTCCGCCCGAGTTCAAGCGGATCGAGGACGCGGCGGTCGCCGCCGCGATCCGCCTGCAGGAGGGCGCCGGCCTCACGGTGGTCACCGACGGCGAGATGCGCCGCCTGTCGTTTCAAAGCCAGCTCACCGAAGCGGTCGAGGGCTTCAGCGACTGGGATCTCGACGCGTTTTTGTGGGGCGACTGGCACGGCGACGAGGCCGCCGACGTGCGCATCCAGCGCCCGCCGATCGCCGTGCTGGGCCGGCTGCG
>JBOHFU010000669.1:0-2493 GCA_050699675.1 Pseudonocardiaceae bacterium | reverse complement strand
ACGTCGGAACGAACGGGATCGGCACCGCGCTGGAGGGACGCGGCCCGGCCGAGGTCTTCGGGCACGAACACTACGTCGAGCACCTCGAGGACCTGGCCTGCGCCGGCGCACCCATCTACCACCCAGTGACCGGCAAGCTGGTCGGCATCATCGATCTGACCTGCTGGCGAGCGTACGCGAACCCCATGATGGTGGCCGCCGCCGCGACGGCCGCGAAGCGGATCGAAGAGGCTCTGTTCGAGCACTCCGGCCGCCACGAACTGGCCTTACTGCACGACTACCTCATGACGTGCCGGCGCGGCCACGGCGCCGTACTGGCGATCAGCAACGACATGCTGATGATGAACGACCGGGCTCGCGAGATCCTCGACCCCGGAGACCAGCAGATCCTTCTCGCGCAGGCCACCGAGGCGCTGAGTTCGGGTGGCCGGCAGCTGCTGATCCTCGATCTGCCGAGTGGTGCCACGGCGCGGGTGCTGTGCAAGCCCAGCTGGGAGGACCGCTCGGTCACCGGCGGGATCGTGCAGGTCCAGCTGACCCAACCGGTCGCCGCCGGCGGCGGTCACGAGGTCAGGCAGCCTGCGGTGACACTGCCAGCGGCAGTGGGTTCCGGGACGTTGTGGACCAAGTGCTGCCGGGATGCCGACCGGCATTTCCAATCCGGGGAGTGGCTGGTGCTGGAGGGCGAGCCTGGCGTGGGCAAGCTGACGATCGCCCGCGGCACGCACCAGCTCCGCTCGCCGGCCGAACACGTGCGGGTGTTCGACGGGATCGAGGTGGCCGAGGGAAGCGACCCCGCGCGGTGGGTGGACGAGGTCGCGGAGGAGATCGACGGCGGCACCGCGACAATCATCCTCACCCACATCGACCGGCTGCCCGACGAGACCCTGCGGGCGCTGTATGACGTGCTCGAGCCGCATCGCGAATCGACCGATATCGATCGGCCGTGGGTGGTGGCGACCCGCGGCCCCCGGCCTCCGGACTACGACGGCGACCTCGCCCGGCTGCTTCGCTGCTTCCCCCGGTCGCTGCAGATTCCGCCGTTGCGCCACCACATCGAAGACCTGCGCGAGCTCGTGCCGTTCATGATCTCCCGGCTGACCAAGGGTGGCTCGCTGTCCTGCTCGGCTGAGGCGATGCGCGTGCTGATGCGCAACCGGTGGGCGGGAAACATCGCGCAGCTCTACCAGACCATGCGCAAGATCGTCGCGAACCGCCGGACGGGCGTGATCACGGTGGCTGACCTGCCGCCGGAATGCCGGGCGAGCACGCGCCGGGTACTCACCCCACTCGAGTCGATCGAGTGCGATGCGATCGTGCAGGCCCTGCTCAACGTCGACGGCAACAGGGTCCGCGCTGCCCAGCAACTCGGCATGTCCCGCGCCACGATCTACCGCAAGATCCGCGAGTACGGGATCAGGGTGCCCGGCGCGCAGACGTGCTAGGAAGCGGTGGCCGGCGTCAGTTCGGCCATCTGCCCCCACCCGTCGCCGGGCACCTCGACGTTGACGATCTCCGGCTTCTTCACGATCACTTCGGGAATCCACGCCATGGCGTTCTTGAAGTGGTCAGAGTTCACGTGAACTCCGCCTGCTGCGCCGTCCGCGAATGCCTCGACCAGGACGAACTGGTTGGGCGTGTCGACGCTCCTCGACCATTCGAAGAAGATGTTGCCCTCTTCTGCCCGGGTGGCCTGGGTGAACTCGTCGACGAGCGAGATCCACTCGTCGGCTTTGTCGGGACGAATCGTGAACTTGACGACGATGAAGATCACCGATGGCTCCTCTGTCTTCGTGCGCGGTCGGATGTGGCTGCGATCAGGACGCTCCTGGAGCTTGTCACGAAACCATGCCGCACCGAGCAGCGTTAGATTGACGACCTGTGGACGAGGGACCACGGAATTGGGGTACGCCGCTCTACGAGCGGGTTCTGCACCGGGCAGGCGTCGGTCGGGGAACCTCGTTGCTCGACCTGGGGTGCGGAGCCGGGCTGCTGTGCCGGATCGCCGCGGACCGTGGCGCGCAGGTCACCGGGATCGACCGGGACGCAAGGCAGATCGCGCAGGCCGTCGCGCTGGTGCCCGAGGGCGCCTTCGAGGTCGGTGACATCCTGGCGCTGCCCTACCCGGCTGCCAGATTCGACGTCGTGATCTGTGTGCAATCGATCATGCACGTCACGAACCCGCTGACGGTCCTCCGCGAGGCCGCCCGGGTCGCGCGCCCCGGCGCGCCGGTGGTGATCACGGTCTGGGGCAACGAAGAGAACTGCGACATCCGCGCCTTCGGGCGCGCCCTGTCCGGCCTGCTGCCCCGCGCCGCCGGCCGCGGTCAGGGCATGCAGCTCCCGCCACTGTCGGCTGAGGGCCGGCTCGAGCGGTTGGCCACGTTGGCTGGGCTCACCGTGCGGGAGGCCGGTGAGGTCGTCTGCCCGTTCCGGTATCCCGACGAGGACACGTTGCTGCGCGACCTCCTCGGCTCCGGCCTCGGGCGACGA
>JBOHFU010000668.1:0-2494 GCA_050699675.1 Pseudonocardiaceae bacterium | reverse complement strand
TGCGCCTTGCGCTGCCGCAGATCCAGCGAGAACGGGTCGAACCCCGGGTTGGCCTGCCGCCAGGTGGCGAAATCGCGAGGTGCCGGGCGGAACCGGGCGACTTCGCCAGCGAGCGCCCGGATGAGCAGCGGGTAGTTATCGAAGGTCGCAAACAGCTCGACAAGCTCTGCCTGGCTGCCCGTGACGCCCCAAGAGCGCCAGAGGGCGACCGCGTCGGTGTCGGTCAGCCCGCCGAGGAAATAGGCGTACGCGCCGAGAACGGATTCAGCGGTCACCGTCTGCAGGTCGAGCGGGAAGAGCCGGCTCGTGATGAGGACCCGGCTCGCGCGCAGCCCGGCCAGCCGGCGCAGGAATACCCCGGTGCGCGGGTCCACGGTGATCCGCAGCCGGGACTGGCCGGTGAAGGACGCGGCCGCGCTTGGTGGCAGGCCCATCGCCCCCGCCACCCGATGCGCGGTCTGCTCGTCGAGGTCGTCGGCGAGTCGGGACGCGTCGGAGCGGCTGTAGGCGAGCAGTAGCCGTTCGACGCCGTCCAGCACTATGAGGTACGGCTCGCGGCCGAGGATGTCGAGCAGTTCCTCCTCGCGCTCCGGTGCCCGCAGTGTCCTGAGTTCCTCCACCGACCGGCCGGTGATATAGCCGAGGGTGCGCAGCACGAAGTTGTCGAATCGGGCGTTGGTCTCGTAAAAGCTCCACCACACTCGCCCGGCAAGCGTCGGCAGCTCCTGGGGCGCGATGTCGTGGAACCATTTCCAGGCGACCGCGCTCTTGCCCATCCCACCGATCGCGAGCAGCACAAGCACCCGCGCTCGATGCACATCCTGCCCCGGGTCCGAGACCCAGTCGGTGAGCAGGTCAAGTTCCCGCTGCCGGCCCACCACCTCGCTCGTCTGCAGCAGCGTGTACGGGCCGACCACCAATGGAGCCGGCGGCGGGTCCGGGCGGTTGGCGTGCTGCGTTAACGCACTGCGCGATGGCAGCCGCTGGCGAATGTCCGACAAGCCGTCGATGAGCAGCGAGCGGAGATCCTCCGGCGAGGAGAATAAGTTGACGCCGTGGCGCCGTACCTCCTCGCGCAGCCGCAGCACTCGTTCACCGGTCGCACCGAGATCGATGTCAGCTTCAGTGAACGGGTGCTGCGGGCTGGTCAGCAGCACCAGCACCGGGATGCCCCGCTCGGTCGCCCGATCCAGCTCCAGGTGGGTGTAGGACTTCTCATA
This sequence comes from Pseudonocardiaceae bacterium, assembly GCA_050699675.1. Lineage (GTDB taxonomy): Bacteria > Actinomycetota > Actinomycetes > Mycobacteriales > Pseudonocardiaceae. The sequence goes on along the minus strand of JBOHFU010000668.1, from coordinate 1,274 downwards.
GCCAGACGGGATCTCGCCGTAACGCAGCCCCAGCACCAGCAGGTAGACGTCGGCCTCATCCACTAAGCCCAGGGACCGGCGCACCGCGTCGTCCGGGCTGGGCGGCAGATGCTCCATCATGACGGGGAAGAAGTCCTGCCGAAGGCACGCGTCCAGCGCCTGTTGCCGGTGGGCGAGCATGTCCTTGGTCGTACTGCTGATCATCGCCCGGTACAGCTCGGTCATTCACCCTCCTCACTGATGCCATGACCTTATGCTCGGACGATCTACCGCCTCGACGGCCTCATGATCGGCGATCGTTCGGCGCCGTGAGACCGATCGATCGGCCGGCGCGCAAGGTGTTCGAGGAGTGCGAGCCCAAGTTGGGAAGGGGTGGTGGCAGTGACCACCTACCACGTCCGGGTTGAACGGGGCGACCGGTACTGGCTGGTCCACGTGGTCGAGCTAGATCGGTGGACGCAGGCTCGCACGCTGCGTGAAGTCGAGCCGATGACGCGAGATCTCGTCGCGACGATGGCCGGCGCAGCGCCCAACTCCTTCGACCTGACCACTGACATCGCGCTACCCGATGAGGTCACTACGCACCTCAGCACGCTGAGCAACTGCGCGAGCAGTCTCGGCAGGCTCAGGCCAGCGCTGCAGCTGAGGTACGACAAGCCGCTCGGCTGCTGGTGGAGCAGGGCATGAGCCTGCGCGACGTGGGCGCGGCTCTGGGAGTGTCCTACCAGCGAGCACACCAACTCGTCTCGTCGTAGAACCTGGATCCGAGCCGGCCGTCAGTTCCCGGCCCGCGGGCCGGGAACCAACCGGCGCACGGCGTCATGCGGATCGAGCCGCTCCAGCCCAGAGATGCCATCGAAGTCGTGGGCGGCGGAGAGGATGACGGATATCCCTCGCCGGAGACAGCGCGGCGACATCTCGGGCCTGCTCGCGGACGTCGGCCCCGCCCAGTCCGCGCCTGCGAAGAATGTGCGCGTACTCCTGCACCAACTCCACACTCGCCGCACCGGCCAGCACTCCCTGCCCGGCAAGCCGGACCACGGTGCGGCACGGCTCCCGATACTCGTGCTCGGCGCCGCGGGCGTACACGAAGACCGATTAGCATGCTCAGGGTTGCACCATCGGCGGTCAGGCGCCATCTTACCGACCGCGGTCGGGTGGTGCGCGAGCAAGCCGGTGTCGATGACATGAGTTTGTGATCTGCCCGGGATACCCTGATGCACAGGCAACGAGGGTGAGATTCGGCGGGGAAACCATGGGTAGCGTGCTGGGCA
>JBOHFU010000667.1:0-2497 GCA_050699675.1 Pseudonocardiaceae bacterium | reverse complement strand
TGCGGCCGCAGTACCCACACCTAAAACCACCCGTAGCGGCAACCGGACCACCAACCAGTCCAAACCTCCTGCCTCAATGAAGCCACCTCCTCCACCGCGCGCTCCAGCAATCCCGGCTGAGGCCGAGGCGTGGTCTCGAATGGCTGAGCTCAGCGGAGGTGATCAGGGCAGGACACGCCTTCGTCCAGAACCTCCGACCCGCCCATGACGAAATTGCCCTTGCCGACTCGAGGCATCAGCTCGACTACTCGGGAGGTGCGCGAGAACAGGAACGGGTTCGACCGTGCACCAGCGCGCCGGACGTTACGGCGCGGGAGCGCCGCGACCACGACCGTCACGAACACGGCTGGGAGCAGCAACACGGAGCCGAGGACGGCGGCGTTCTCCGCGGCCTCGGGCCACCGCTCGGTATCGGCACGAGAGCAGTCATCTGCCAGCGCGCCATATGCCTTACCAGTGAGATCGGTTGGCTCACGTGGCTCGTTTACCTCCCTCAACACCGGGTCCAGGCAGCCAACCACGGAGTTGCTGACCTACCGAGATGTCGACCGGCCGGTGACCGAGGTGGCGGCGGCGGTGCGGGCCGCTGTTGACCGTAGGCTGGATCGATTCCGGCGTAGGCATCGACGCCCAGCGCGCTGCGCTGGAGCCCGAAGCAGCCCATCGGGGCTAGCCTCTGGAAATCGTCATCGACGCCGGGCTGTCTGGTGCCACTATGCGCCGGCCGGCGCCCACAGAGACGCTGGTCCGGCTCGACCATAGCGACGCCGACGTGCTGGCGGCGGCAAAGCTTGATCGTGTGAGCCGCAAACGTTCAGGTGCAGCTCGGTGACGTCCTCCACGAGCTTCACCTGGTCGGCCGTCTGTCTCGTTCAGCACGATCTCCAGGTCGCTCATCAGTGGGGAGCGGTTCAGTGGGGAGCGGTCCAGTGAAGCGTCTCGTCCACACAGGGGTCAGCTTCTGGCTGTACGGAACCTGCCATCTGTTGGGCCACCCTGTGTCCCCCCGACCATACTTAGACCAGCAGCTCCTCTGGACCGCCCCCGCGACCCCCCGGAATGTGACGGAAGGAATACCCTCAGGATGCAGCGGGAAGACCCGGAGCGCATCCGCCGTCCACGACATCGGACTAAGTCCGGACCGGGCCCGCATCGATGCTGGTTAAGATGTGTGCGCGACTCTCTGAAGTCGGACAACACTGGACGGGTGAGTGAACCCTCGGGGGCAGGACACGGAAGCCGGGGACCCGGTTGCGGAGTTCTGTGCTGGGTTGAGGCGGTTGCAGGAGGGCTGCGGACTCGACCGGGCAGCGCTGGCTCGCCGAGTGCGCTACAGCCGTTCCCAGTTATACACGATCTTGGATGGGAAGATCAATCGGCCGCCGGACTGGGGCCGGTTGGTCGAACCCCTGGTCCGGGTGTGCACCGGTGATGACGAGCAGGCGGTCGATGGGTGGCGTCGACGACACGAGGTGGTCTCGGAGGTGTACCGCGCCCTGCGACATCAAACCAGGCGTGACACCACGCCCAAGTCGGCCACGGTAGCGCCGGCGCAGCTGCCCGCGGACGTGGATAACTTCACCGGTCGGACACAGGAGTTGGCCGACCTCGACTACCTCTTGGCCGGAACCGCCAAGCAGGCAGACAGGGAATCGACGGCGGCGATGATCTCCGCAGTCTCGGGTACTGCCGGGGTGGGTAAGACCGCGCTGGCGCTGCGGTGGGCACATCGGATCCGGAACGAATATCCCGATGGGCAGTTGTATGTCAACCTGCGTGGTTACGACCCTGACCAACCTATGTCGGCGGGGGATGTCCTGGCCGGGTTTTTGCGCGCGCTCGGCCTGGCCGGACAGGAGATTCCCCTGGAGGTGGATGAGCGCGCGGCCGCCTACCGCAGCCTGCTGAATGGGCGGCGGGTACTGGTGGTGCTGGACAACGCTGCCACCGTCGAGCAGGTCCGGCCGTTACTGCCCGGGACCGCATCCTGCTTGGTGGTGGTGACCAGCCGGGACTCCCTCGCAGGGCTGGTGGCCCGGCATGGCGCCCGGCGTCTGGATCTCGACCCGCTCCCTCCCGAGGACGCGGTAGTGCTGCTACGTGCGCTGATCGGGGAACGGATCGACGCCGAACCCGAGGCTGCCGCCACGCTGGCGCAGCTGTGTGTACGGCTGCCGCTGGCGTTGCGGGTGGCCGCTGAACTGGCCTCCGCCCGCCCGGACGCCAGCCTGGCTGAGCTGGTCGCAGAGTTGGGCGACGAGCATCGGCGGCTGGAGCTACTGGACGCCGGTGGTGATCCCCGTACTGCTGTCCGTGGTGTTTTCTCCTGGTCCTACCAGCACCTACCAGCGGACGCGGCGCAGATGTTCCGGCTGATCGGCTTGCACCCGGGCCCCGACCTCGACCCCTATGCTGCCGCCATCCTCGCCGACGTCAGCCTCACGCGGGCACAACATCTGCTCGACCTGCTTGCCCGCGCGCACCTCATCCAGCTCAC
>JBOHFU010000666.1:0-2499 GCA_050699675.1 Pseudonocardiaceae bacterium | reverse complement strand
CCATGACGGCGGTCTCGACCTCCGCGATGTGGTCACGTTCGGCGCCGTACCGCAGGCTTGGCTGGTCATAAAGTTCAGCGACAGTCGTCCGCAGCGCCGCAGCCACCGCTGCCGTGAACGCCGGGGATGCCGGGCGTTCCCCTGATTCCACCTTGCTCAACAGAGACAGCGATACATGCGCTCGCTGGGCAAGTTGGGCCTGGGTCAGACCGTTGAGCTTGCGCCGCTCCGCGACGCGTTCGCCGATGCCAACCGGCCGTGCTGACACGTCCACCTCCTACGCTTCGCCCCGAATGCTACCGGCGACCCCTCAGGGTCACTGCTTGTCGACTGCCCTTTCATCTGACGAGAATAGGATGTTGCCCGCCCGTTAGAGGGCTTAGACGGCACGGCCGTCATGATCGAGTCAACTGTGCGGTCTGAGTCGGCTCCGAAGCAATAGTCGGGCGTGTGTCTGTCGGTGCCGCGGCCCCGTGAACTCGACGAGAGCGATGTCTGGCAGGACTGAAATGTCGCTGGCGTCGAGTTCACGGACAGTGCCCCGGGCAAGCCAGCCAGGGAACACGCGTGGTCGGGATGGGGCGAAGCCCGGTTAGTGTTGAGGGACAGCCGATGCGAAACTCGGGGGTCAGCAGCCACCCCGCCGCAGGCGGGTCCCACCGTCTCTTGGCCCGCGGCCTTGAGCACCCAGCTAGACGCCGGATGAGGCACGGTTACCAGGCCATGAGCAGGGAACGGGAAACTCCATGCCCAACTCCTCGACTGCCGTCATCACGCCGGACTGGGTCAAACACGCCGTCTTCTACCAGATCTTCCCGGACCGGTTCGCGAAGAGCGACAGTATGGACAAGCCCCATAATCTCGAACCGTGGGACAGCGATCCGACGCCGTTCGGGTACAAGGGCGGCGATCTGGCCGGCGTCCGGGAGCGCCTGGATTACCTGCAAGATCTGGGCGTGACGGCGCTCTACTTCAACCCGATCTTCCAGTCGGCGTCGAACCACCGCTACCACACCCACGACTACTACAAAGTCGATCCGCTGCTCGGCGGGGACGAGGCGTTCGACGCGCTGCTCGCCGAGTGCCAGCGGCGCGGCGTGCGGATCGTGCTCGACGGGGTGTTCAACCACGCCAGTCGAGGCTTCTTCCAGTTCAACGATGTGCTCGAGAACGGTTCCGCGTCGCCGTGGCTCGACTGGTTCACCTTCCATGGGCACCCGACCAACGCCTACGACCGCGGCCAGCCGCCCGGCTATGAGGCCTGGGTCGGGCTGCACGCCCTGCCCAAACTCAACACCGACAACCCGCAGGTCCGCGAGTACCTGATGCGCGTCGGCGAGTACTGGTTGCGCAAGGGGATCGACGGCTGGCGGCTCGACGTCCCTTCCGAGATCCACTCTGAGGGGTTCTGGCAGGAGTTCCGGCAGCGGGTCAAGGCGATCAACCCCGAGGCGTACATCGTCGGCGAGGTCTGGGGGGACAGCCGGCCGTGGCTGCAAGGCGACCAGTTCGACGGCGTCATGAACTACCTCTTCGCCGAGGCGGCGATCGCCTTCAGCGCCGGCCACCGCGTCCGCCGTGAGACCGTCGAAGACCGCTCCTACGCCCCCTGGCCCGGCATCGATGGCCGCGCCTACGCAGCCAAGATCGACCACCTCCTGCATCTTTATCCCTGGCCGATCCAGCTCACCCAACTCAACCTGCTCGACAGCCACGACACCTCCCGCTTCGTCACCATCGCCAGCGACGACCGGGCGAGCGTCCGGCTCGGTACGCTGCTCCTGTTCACCTTCCCCGGCGCCCCCTCGATCTACTACGGCGACGAGATCGGACTGACCGGGGCGCTGCCGGATGCCTGGGTACGCAAGACCTTTCCCTGGGAGCACCCGGAGCGCTGGGACTCCTATGCGCTCGCCTTCCACAAGGCGCTCATTGCGCTACGCCGATCCCACCCTGCCCTACAGACCGGCGACTACACCCTTCTCTACGCCGATCCGGATGTCTACGCCTTCGCCCGCACCCTAGAGGGCAGCATGCTGATCGCCGCCGTCAACGTCGCCGAGGACCCCCGCCGGTTCGTGATACCGCTGGCCGGCTCCCTGCCGGCGCAGCCCGCCCCGCCCACGATCCTGTTCGCGACGGACGGCTCACCCACCACCGAGCTGGCCCCCGGCGCGCTGATGCTGACGCTCCCCGCGCGCAGCGGCGCGGTCTTCGACGTCTCAGCCGGGACGTCACGTTGTGTGGGGTGAGCTCCCGACGAGGTAGCGAAACGTGTTGTCCAGCCGGTAGCCGCCACTCGGTGTCCGGTAGCCGGCCAGCCCCTCCAGCACGGCCCGGCGCACGGTGGCGGGGCTCGCGACGCGCAGCGCTCGTCGCCCGAGGCCGGAGCCGAGGAGGTCGCGCAGCAACGTGTCCTCGTCGGGATACCGGAACGGGCAGACGACCTCACCGGCCTCCCGCACGGTGAGCCCAGCCAACGTGGCCAACCGCTCGAGC
>JBOHFU010000665.1:0-2505 GCA_050699675.1 Pseudonocardiaceae bacterium | reverse complement strand
ATCGCGGAGACGGCGAAGGCGGCCTCGGTCCGGCCGAGCCTGAGCGCACTGTCGATCGGTATGCCCAGACCGCCGGCACCGACGTAGCCGGCCAGGGTCGCGGTGCCCACACCCAGCACCAGCGCCACCCGGATCCCGGCCACCATCACCGGCATCGCCAGCGGCAGCTCCACCTTCAGCAGGGTCCGCGTCGCCGACATGCCCATCCCTCGGGCGGCCTCGATGAGCGCGGGATCAACCTGCCGCAGGCCCACCACGGTGTTGGTGAGTACCGGCAGGAAAGACGCAAGGACCAGCGAGATCGTCGCTCCGAGCGGGCCTGCTCCCACCCAGATCGCCAGCAGGATGATCACGCCGAACGGGGGGAGGGCCTGCATGAAACCGCCGAAGGCGAGTGTGCCGGTCCGCACGATCCCGACGGCGGGCCTGCTCAACAGGATGCCGAGCGGCACCGCCAGACCGATCACGATCGCTGTCGAGTAGCCGGTCAGCAGCAGGTGCTCGCGCAACCCCGCCAGCAGGCTGTTCGGATCGAGGATTCGCTGCTCGACGTTGTCCAGCTGCTGATTCGACATATAGAGCGCCACGAATGCCAGGCCGACCACCACGATCACCGGGGTGGCGACGAGGCTGCGGTTTCGCCAGAGCAGGCCCGACGCGCGCGCGGGACTGACCCACGTGGCAGGCTCGTCAGGCTGCGCCACGCCGGCCGTCATCGGGACAACCTGCCCTTGGTCGGCAGGTCCCCGACAACCTCAGGCACGGATCCCCCTCGAGATGGTGAGACGCTGAGCAAAAACGAAGATGACCTCGTAGGCAGCGGCGACCCCGAGGCAGCCGAACGTGCCAACGAGAGCCTGCTCAAGGGAGCCCGCCCCGCCGAGCCGGACCAGGCCGTCGAGCAGGAACTGCCCGAACCCGGGGGCGTCGATGATGGCCGCGACCACGGCGATCGAGATCATGATCAGAACGGCAACCCGGATACCGGAGATGATCACCGGCCAGGCCAGCGGCAGCTGTACCCGCAGCATCCTGCGCACCGGACCCATTCCCATCCCCCGGGCAGCCTCTAGCACTGCAGGGTCCACAGACGACAGCCCCGCCACGGTGTTCCGCAGCACCGGGTAGATCCCGTAAATGGTCAGCCCGACTATGCCGGTGACCGAACCCAGCCCGAGCAGCGGCTGCAGCAGACCAAACAGCGCGAGCGACGGGATGGTCAGTGCCGCTGAAGCGATCAGCAGCGACGCCTCCCGGCTGTTGGCCCGAACGGAGCGTGTCCAGGACTCTGGGGTGAGCTGGTTGGTATGCAACAGCATGGCCAGCACGAGCGAGATCGCCGACGCGATGCCCACCGAGTAAAGCACCAGCAAGAAGTGCGCCTGCGCGGCGAACTGAATCTCCGGCCAATTGTTGGAGACGAACTCCAGTAACGACTCCATCACGCTCCCACGAGGCTCAGTCACCCGCGGAGGTAACGGCCCCGCGGCGACCGGCCGAGCCATTGCGGTGCTCCTCACGCAGCTGCTGCTCGATCGCCTGATCAGCGACGATCATCGGGTCGGTGCGCAAGTCGCGGGCCAACGAGATACACAGCAAGATCATGAGCAGCGCGAACGGGGCTGCTGCGATGATCGTGAGCGTTCGCAGGCCGTCCAGCGCGGTTTCCCCGCCGACCAGCAGCATCACCACCGCCACCGCGCCGGTCGCGCTGCCCCAGAAGATCACGTTCCAGGTCTGGGGGTTCTGGCTGCCGCGCTGCGACAGGGTGCCGAGCACCACCGAAGCGGCATCCGCGCCGGATACGAAGAAGATCGCGACCAGCACCATCACCAGCACGCTGCTCGCCCCGGACAGCGGGAAGGTGTCCAGCAGTCCGAACAGCTGCGCCTCGACGCCACCCCGGCCGACGATGTCGGTACCGCTGCGCTGCGCGCTGATCGCGGCACCCCCGAAGATCGCGAACCACAGCAGGCTCACCACGCTGGGCACCGCGATCACCCCGACGACGAACTGGCGGATCGTCCGGCCACGGCTGATCCGGGCGATGAACATGCCCACGAACGGGGTCCAGGAAATCCACCACGCCCAGTAGAAGATCGTCCAGCTGGACAGCCAGGTATTGGTCGCGTCGCCGCCCGCGGCCGCGGTGCGGGCCGACATGCTGGCCATATCGCGGAAGTAGTCGCCGACCGCGGTCGGGATCAGGTTGAGGATCAGCACTGTCGGGCCGACCACGAATACGAACACCGCTAGCACCAGCGCGAGCACCATATTGGTGTTGGACAGCCACTGGATACCCTTGGCCACCCCGGAGACCGCTGAGACGACGAACGCCACGGTGAGCACCACGATGATCGTCACGAGCAGGGCATTGCCCGGGCTGGACAGCCAACCGTTGGTCTCAAACCCGGCGCCGATCTGCAGCGCACCGAGTCCCAGCGAGGCCGCCGAGCCGAACAGCGTGGCGAAGATCGCCATGATGTCGATGGCCTTGCCCGCCGG
>JBOHFU010000664.1:0-2511 GCA_050699675.1 Pseudonocardiaceae bacterium | reverse complement strand
AGCTGGCCTGTAAGCCGGAGACAGGATCAAGGGCGCTACTTGCCGCGGCGCTGCGGCCAGTCCGCAAGCTAATGCCCGCACCCGGAGCATCTTGGCGTGACAGCATTCCCATCGTGGCCGAGATCCGAGACGCCCAGCCGGGCGATGCGCACGGCGTCGCTGCTGTGAACGTTGAATCCTGGCAGGCCGCCTATCGGGGTCTTCTGCCCGACAGCGTCCTGGCCAACTTGTCCGTCTTGGACCGGGAACGAACTTGGTCCAAGATCCTGGTTGACCCGCCACCGCGGACAGCAGTTCTGCTGGCGACGTGCGATGCGGTCGTCGTGGGCTTCGCCGCTGTGGGACCCGGCCGCGACTCTATGGCTGCAGCACAGGCGGGCGAGCTGTATGCGATCTATCTGCGGCCCGACCAGTGGGGATGCGGCATCGGGGCGCACCTGCACAACGCCGCAATACATCGTCTAAGCACCCTGGGCTTTACGCACGCTACGCTGTGGGTTCTGGAGGGCAACGAACGAGCCATCAGTTTCTACCATCGAAACGGATGGGCGGCCGACGGTGCACGGCAGGTCGATCAGGGACCAGACGGTGTTGAGCTCTCCGAGCTGCGTCTCCACCGCGCGCTGTCTGCGGACTGACTGGACATCACGAGCGGCTGTGTGGCGCAGCCGGTTAGCTCGCCGAGGGCGCCCTTCTCCTCGACCTCTCGAAGGCGTGGGCTCGGCGCCTACCGCCCGTTCCCACTCACTGATGCGCCAGGCCTCGCGGCCCAGCCCCAGGGCACTGACCGACGGTCCCCGCCCCCCTGCCCTCCCCATGGCACCGGGTTCCGAAGACACGCAGCGCCTTCGCTTGATCAGCTCGACCAAGATCAGGCCGTGGCCAGGCCGTGGGAGGCTGCCGGACCGCGACAACCAACGACAACCGTCCAGCGGCATTGCCCCTGCTTTCCGGCCCGCAGCCCGCATTACGGCTGGTCAGCATAAACGCGTGACACACCTACGACGTCTGATCCGCCGAACCGCCTTCTGGATGCGGACTGCTGCTATCGAGGCCGAATAGCAGCATTCTGTATCCAGCACGCGGGAAGAGGTGGTCTGTGTCAGACGGTTCCTAGGGCGACCACGCCACGACGTACTGCGCGCACTGCGGCGGCTGCCGCTGCTCCGACCCTGGAGTCCTCTCCGGTGACACCACGCACCTGGTCGAGGACGTCCACCACCTGGCGGCACCACCGGACGAAGTCCCCCGCGGACAGCTCAGCGCCGTTCTGCTCGGTGGCCGTCAGCACCGCCGACAGTGACTCCCCGCGCGCCCACCGGTATACCGGCCAGGCGAAGCCCAGATCGGGTTCTCGGGTGTGCTCCAGCCGGTGCCGCCGCTCGTCGGCCTCCAGCTCCGCCCACAACCGGACAGTGGCCACCAGCGCATCGCTCACCGGTCCAGGAGGGACCCGAGGCACAGCACCGTCCCCGCGTGCCTCGTAGACCAGCGCTGAGATCACTGCGGCCAGTTCGGGAGGCTCTAGACCGTCCCAGACCTGGTGCCGCAGGCACTCGGCGGTGAGCAGATCGGTCTCCGACCACAACCGGGCCAGCGCCCGGCCGTGCGCGGTGAGCTGATCGCCATCCAGGTATCCGCGCTCGGACAGCAGGGCCCGAATCCGGTCGAAGGTGCGGGCCAGGGAGTGCGTCGTGGTAGCGACCTGCTGGTGCAGCGTGTCGGTTTCCCGGTCCAGCTGATCGTGCCGTTGCGCCCACCGGGCGTGCGCTTCCCGGTCGTCGCAACCGTGGCAGGGGTGGGCTCGCAGCGCCTGGCGCAGTGCCGCCAGCTCGGCGTCGTCTGCCGCATCGCTGCGTCGCCGGGCCCGTGGCGGCGCCGCGATGCCGGTCTGGCGCAGCGCCGAGGCGAGGTCGCGGCGCACCCGGGGAACCCGGTGTTCCACCCGTTTGGGCAACCGCATCCGGCCGAGCACCTGGACCGGGGTCGGGAAGTCCGTGATCGAGAGCCGGCCGGCCCAGCGGTCCTCGGTGAGCACCAGTGGGCGGGGATCGTCGGCTGGGCCGTCGCCAGGATCGATCACCACCGCCAGACCCGACCGGCGCCCGCCAGGAACCGCAATGACGTCACCACGCTCGAGCCGCTCAAGTGTCGCCGCCGTCTCGGCGCGACGCACCGCGGCACCATGGCGGGCCAGCATCCGCTCCCGCTCGGAGACCTGCCGGCGCAACCGGGCGTACTCGGCGAAATCACCCAGGTGACAGGTCATCGCTTCGGTGTAGCCCGCCAATCCCTCGACGTTGCGGTCGATCCGCCGGGCCAGGCCCACCACCGAGCGGTCAGCCTGGAACTGGGCGAAAGACCGCTCGAGCAGCGCCCGCCCAGCATCGGCCCCGACTCGATCGACCAGGTTGACGGTCATGTTGTAGCCGGGCCGAAACGAGCTGCGCAGCGGGTAGGTGCGGGCCGACGCCAGCCCGGCAACCTGCGCCGGGTCCACCCCGGGTTGCC
>JBOHFU010000663.1:0-2515 GCA_050699675.1 Pseudonocardiaceae bacterium | reverse complement strand
AGACCCAGAGCGTTGGGTGACAGCTTGGTCTGCGCTGCCGAGGTTCCCAAGCCGGTGGGTCCGTCCAGCAACCGCTCTACCACCGATGGCTCACGATTCGCGGTTTCGTTCATGTAACGGCTCGACCGCAGGTGCCACTCATGGCCACCCGATTGCCAATCCTGCAGCCCCTTGACGTAGAGCAGAATTCTCTCGCGTTCAAGCAGGTTCAGGCCGTACTCCTCGAAGAGGGACGGTAGCTCGGTGATGGTGGTGTTCTCGAACTGTTGCAAACGAGAGGTCAGGATATCGTTGGTCAGGTCAGCGGCACACTGCGGACCGACGCCCAGGAATCTTTCCAGTACCAGAACGCAGTTGTTGATCTCACCTTCTTCCCTGGTTTCGCGCTGATAGGAGAAGAGGTCATTGCGGAGATGTACCCCGTCAGCGAACGTGTCCTTGAGGACACGCATCGGCCGAGCGTCCGCGATCCTCGCCGGGACCTCCACGAACGCGGCGTGCTCCACGAGGTCGGCCGACCAAGGGGCGCCACCGACCTTACGGCGCACCTCGACGTACTCGATCGGATTCGGGACCCGATTCCCACTGATGTTGGCGAGCTCCCACGTCGACTCGTAGAGGAGGTTCTTGGTGCTCTCGAAGAACCGCAGCCGCCATTCCGGCGACCGGTTGGGGACGGTGCGTGCCCACAGGTCGATCAGTCCACGCTCAACCGGATTGGTCGGCTCTGGCGTAGGACCGAGATCTACCGGCATGAACGCGGGCAGCCCGTCGAGGTACTCTTTCGCGCCGGCCTGATCCTGACTGCGCTTGTATATCTCCAGAAAATGATCATCGAAATAGAACACCCAGACGTACCAGTCAGTCACCAGATCGAGCTCGCGGCTCGGCGCGTCGGGATGGGTATACGCGCAGAGCAAGGCGAAGTCCATGGAATCAAACTTGGCTTCGTCCCAGATATCCGAGCCGGGCTCCTTCTGCGGCGCGTCCAGTATTCCCATGTCACGGGCCCACGCTTTGGTGTGCTCGCGAGCCGTGTCCAGATGGGGATTCAACCGAGCAGGATACGGCATGTAGAAGTCTGGCAGCTCATAGGGCTGCATGTTCTGCCCCTAACCTTGCCGGTGATCTTCTCCTAGTCCTGCCGCCCGATCTCGATGTTTTCCAGGATGCCGAGCGCGTCGGGCACCATGACGGCTGCAGAGTAGTAGGCGCTGACCAGGTAGAGGATGATCCCCTTCTCGTTGATGTTCATGAAGCGGGCGTTCAGGCCGGGCTGGACCTCATCGGGAATGCCGGTCTGGTGTAGGCCGATCACACCTTGCTTCTCCAGACCGGTGCGCATCAGCACGATGGAGCTGGTGCGGGTCTTGCTGATGGGAATCTTGTTACAGGGCAGGAGGGGTATGCCGCGCCAGGCCGGCATCATGTGACCGTTGAAGTCGATGCTCTGCGGGTAGACGCCTCGGCGGTTACATTCCCGGCCGAAGGCGGCAATGGTGCGGGGATGGGCCAGCAGAACTGTTGGATCCTTCCACACGGTGGCCAGCAGTTCGTCCATGTCGTCGGGGGTGGGGGGCCCGGTACGAGTGCTGATCCGCTGTGAGAAGTCGGCGTTGTGCAGGAGTCCGAAGTCACGGTTGTTCATCATTTCGTTTTCTTGGCGTTCCCGCAGTGCCTCGATGGTCAGCCGCAACTGCTGTTCGACCTGGTTCATCGGATTGTTGTACAGATCCGCCACTCGGGTGTGTACTCGAAGCACAGCTTGCGCCACGCTGAGCTGATATTCTCGGGGCTTGATCTCGTAGTCGACGTAAGTCCCCGTCACGTCCGACTCTTGCGCATGGCCCGCGCTCAGGTCGATGTCGGCCTCGCCGTGTTCGTTCTGCGACTGTTTGAGCAGGGCCTGGAACCGCTCAACGTGCGCCCGCAACTCCGGGGACTGGCCGACGACTTCCTCGAACGCCTGCTGGGACAACGCCAGCACCGTACACGGGGTCACCGCCCGCACGCTGTAGGCCCACGTGTCGTGGGACTCCACCAACTCCCAAACACCGAAAAAACCACCGTCGGACAAGACAGCTAACACCGTCTGATCGCCATACTCTCCAGGACCGATCTTGTTGACCTTTCCATGGGCGATCAGGAACACCTGATCCGCCGGCTGACCCTCCTGCACGATCGTGTTACCGACCTCGAACTCCCGCTGCACGAACCGGCCGGCCAACGCACCCAGCACCTCCTTGTCCTCAAAACCGCGCAGCACCGCCAACTCACGCAACTCGTCGGGAATGACCCGCACCTCAGAACCTTCTTTGGCGAACGTCACCCGCCCGTCCCCCACCGCATAAGTCAAACGGCGGTTCACCCGGAATGTCCCGCCCGTGGCCTCCACCCACGGCAGCACCCGCAACAGCCACCGTGACGTAATCCCCTGCATCTGCGGCACAGACTTGGTCGTCGTGGCCAAATTACGGGCCGCCGCCGTAGCCAAACTCAACTGCTGCCGCTCACC
>JBOHFU010000662.1:0-2523 GCA_050699675.1 Pseudonocardiaceae bacterium | reverse complement strand
GGCCTGAGCAGGAGTCCAGGCGTATGCCTTCGCGAGCGACTCGGCGAGGACACGCAGTTTGTCGAGTATGCCGCCTGCTGCGACTCTCACACGCCGTACCCACTCATCGTCCGGACCCGCATAGTCCAGGGTGCGTGCACTAATCTTGCATACCTCAATCCGGTGCAATGGCGGGTCAATCCGGTATTGACCAGGCTCCCAGGACACGCTCGTCGTTTCGCGGAGCACGACGGTGAGATCCCGGGTGACTGGCCCGTCCAAGCCGGCCCGCTCTTGAACCCAGGCATTGACCGCAGTCCATTGCAGAATGCGCCCGTCAAGGAACGTGCGCCGAAACCGGACCACGTCCGGGTCATCCCGAGCCTCGGCCGAGGCGAGTTGGGACAGTGCCCAGGCTCGTTCCTCCCCCGCCGTGGGACCCTCTGACCGAGCCACATTCACAGGTGGAGGTCGGAGTTGTCGGCCTACTTCCAAGACCCGCCGAGCCTGCCCCTCTAAGTAGTCGGCATCTTCAGCACCGTTGATCACGTCTTCGACGAAACCCATGTCGAACAGGTATGACCACAGTTTTTCGGTAAAACGGTCCTTAAGCCGGGTTTCCAGCTCGCGACGGACGGCGTCTTCCTGCATCATCTAACGGTATCACAAGGTGATGCGTCAGTGTACTTGGCCATGAAGAAGGTGATAGCTCGAATCCGCTTCATGATCATGCTCGTGGCACTGCTGCGACGATTGACGATCGAAGTCATGGCATGGTTCATCGCGCTAGCGGCTCTGGTCGGAGCCGTATCCGCGACTCTCCCCAAGTGAGTCCCACCTGGCTGTGGCAGCGAGGTACTAACCGGAAGTCACCGATGTGGGGATGTTTGCGGTGCTGATCAGATCGGTGATCTCGGTGGCGCAGCCCCAGGAGAGGCTGACGCCGGCTCCGCCGTGGCCGTAGTTGTGGGCGACGGTCGCTCCGCTGGGGTGATGTTGGAGGTCGACCCGGACGTAAGGGCGGGTTGGTCGCAGCCCAATGAGGTGGTCGATGACCTGAGCGTCGGCGAGGCGGGGTTCGAGGCGGGTGCAGCGCTCGAGGATGGCTTGGCCGGTGGCGGGATCGGGATCGCGATCCCACTTGCCGGGTTCGGCGGTACCGCCAAGGACCACGTGGCCAAGGTGGGGATAGATCGCGATGAGGTCGTGGGAGTCGCCGGTGTCGGCCTCGGCGAAGTCGGTCAGCCCGGGGTTGGTGACGATGACGTGGTGGCCGCGGACAGGGTGGACCTGGTTGTCGGGGACGAGGGCGTGTGCACCGAGCCCGGCGCAATTGACGATCAGCGGTGAGCTGTGGGCGACATCGTCGAGAGACGCGACGGGCTCGATCTGGATCCTGCCGCCCGCGGCGGTGAGCCGGTGGGTGAGGTAGGTGAGGTAGGTGGGCATGTCCACTAGGGGGACCGTGCAGCGGGTGCCGTAGGCGTAGCCGGCTGGCAGTTCTTCGGGGGTGCAGGGGCGGCAGTCGGGGAGCAGGTACGCCCAGTCGGGCGGGTCGCGGCGCACGTCGGAGACGTCGACGCCGGAGGCGAGGCGCACGCCGGTGTCACGGTGCGTGGCGAGGTGGCGCAGTGTGGTGAGGGTGTGCTCGGCCCAGCGCAGGACCCGGTTACGTGGCTGGACCAGCCACGGCCCCCAGAGGGCACCGGCCACGGCCGACGTGGTCGCCTCAGGCGGCTCGGCAGTGCGGACAAAGACGGGATAGCCGGCTTCGGCGAGGGTGACGGCGGTGCTCAGGCCGATCACGCCGGCGCCGATCACCAGGACCAGGGGGAAGGTGGCCATCAGGCGGGCACGGGTTGCCGGGCCACGGCGGCGTCGAGGGTGGGTAAGAAATCGCGGACGTACTCGTTGCGGCCGCAGCGGCGTAACCGCCTGGCAAGCAAGCGTAGAACTTGGGCACTTCGCGCGGACTGGACCCCGTTCAGGCGCGTGACCGCGAGGTTGCCGATCGTGCAGGCCTGCTCCAGATCGCCCTGCCCGGCGGCTGCGACGGACAGCCAAGCTCCCTCGAACAGAGCGCGACGCTGGGCGGGGTGATCCACTGGCAGGGCGTGTGCGCCGGTGCGGAGCAGCCGCTCGCCGCGGCGCAGCAACGCTGTACCGGTCTGGTGCTCACCTGTTGCGGCGGCGAGGGTGCCAGCATGGGTCAGGGCGTAGCCCGCTTGGGTGTCGAGGTGGTTGGGCGTGAGGTAGTACATCCAGGCTGGCTCCTCGGCCGGGTCGCGGTCGGCGATGGTGTCCAGCCCGGTGGCGTGGGCGCGTTCGAAGTCGTCGAGCTGGCCAGCGAGGGCATGGCCGTAGGCGAGCCGGGTCTGCACGCAGGCGCGCACTCCCGCTGGGCTCACGGCGGCGATGCGGACCGCTGCCTGCCCCAGGGCTATCGCGTCCCTGGAGTGTTCCCGGGTGGCGGCTTGAAAGGCCAGGTCCGCCAGCACGTGAGCGGCCATCGGGTGGTAGTCGGCCTCCCGTGCTGCGCGCAGC
>JBOHFU010000661.1:0-2524 GCA_050699675.1 Pseudonocardiaceae bacterium | reverse complement strand
GATCCCCGGGGCGACGCGGCGGACGTATCCGGCGCGCACCAGCAGCTTGTGGCTGGGCACCTCGGCGTCCGCCGGGTCCTCGCGCAGGGTGCGCAGGAACAGCGTCGACAGCCTGGTGATCATGATTTCTGGGGCTCCTCGGGCGGCAGACTCGCAAGGGTCGCAGCGTATCCGCAACCCGGCTGGTCGGTCCTCCCGGTTACCTTCGCGGGCAGCGACACCGTCACCCGTGGCGTGGCCCTCAGTCCCGTCCGATCACCCTCGAGACATCGAGCAACACCGGGGCGTCAGACGCCGCTGCCTGTTCCGATGCAGTAATCAGAGCCTCATGGAGCAGACGGAGGTCATCCTCGTCGAGGACTCGGCTCCCGACCAACACGCCCTCGGGGTCCTCGGAGTCCAGGGTGGTGAGCCGAGTCGACGGGTCGATCCGCACGATGATCGTCCACCCGTTCAGGGTGCTGATCCGGACGCCAGCATCGCCAGTCAACTCCATCGGTTCGGTGGGGAACTCGTCCTCGTCGTCCACGCACCTCATCATCGCTTATCGCGTGCAGCTGCCACGAGGGACCACCGACCCGGGTAGTCGATGCGGCCCCGGGTAGTCGATGCAGCGCGGTGCTTCGCGCGGCAGCTGCAACGAGGTGCCGTGGTTGAGCCGGGACCGCCTGTCGCCCTGCTCGGTGGCGGGCAGGGGGCCCGGTGAGCGCCACCCGTAGGCTCCGGCCCGTGCTGGTGCTGCTGCCGCCGTCGGAGACCAAGGCATCCGGAGGCGACGGCCCGCCGCTGCGGCTAGACACGCTGTCGCACCCTGAACTCACCCCGACCCGCCGGAAACTGGTCGACGAGCTGGTGCGGCTGGCCGGGGATGCACCCGCTGGGCGGATCGCCCTGGGCCTGTCCGAGCGCCAAGACGGCGAGCTCGCGCGCAACGCCGCGCTGTGGAACGCGCCGACGTTGCCCGCGCTGCATCGCTACACCGGCGTGCTGTATGCGGCGCTGGACGCGGGCTCATTGCGGGCCAGGGCCACCGCTCGACTGGCGGTGGCCTCCGCGCTGTTCGGGGTACTCGCCGCAGACGATCCCGTACCGGCCTACCGGCTGTCCGCCTCCTCGTCGCTTCCCGAGGCCGGCACGGTGCGCTCGGTATGGCGTCCGGCGCTGCCCGCAGTACTGGCCCGGGACGCGGGCCTTGTGGTCGACCTGCGCTCGGGTGCCTATGCCGCGCTGGCCCCGCTTCAGGACGCGGTCACCGTCCGGGTGCTCTGCGCGGACGGCGATGGGCTAGACAGGGGTAGGGGCCGCCCGATCAGTCACCACAACAAGGCACACAAGGGCCGGTTGGCTCGGTTACTCGCGACGGCGCCACGTGAGGTGTCCGACGCCGACGGGGTGGCTCGGATCGCCCATCGGGGCGGGCTGCGGGTGGAGCACACCGGCGAGCACACACTGGATCTCATCGTTGCGGTCTGACGCGTCGGGAATTCGGTTGCCCGCCACCGACGTGTCAGTCCACGCTGTACGTCACGATGACGGCAGGTGCCCGCATTGCGGGCCCAAGATGGTGGGCACAGCGGGAGGAGGTGGCAGGCCATGGCTGCCTTTGGTGTGCAACTCAACCTGGCCTCGCACTCCCGCCACCCGGCCGGCTGATCTGCTCCGGGGGTGGCGTCACCCCGAGGAGACCCTCCCGTGCCACAGCACGACCGGCTGCCCGTGCGGCGCAGCCGCTTTGATGACACTGTTACCCGACTTGATGAAGCTGGCGCACGGCGGCATCGACGCCAGTTCGACGACGACGAACCGCCGGCCCGCCAGCGCACCCCCAACCCGTCGCCACCCGATGATGACCCGATCGACGGGGACCGGTGGTCGACCTGGGACGTCGGGCAGCACGGTCCGACACCCCACCCGGATTGGCTGGTCACCGAACTCGCCGCAGTCGACACCGAGCTCGGCGTGCTCAAGACCGGCAAGGAAGCCGACGTGCACCTGGTGGAGCGCGCGGTACCCGGAACGTCCCGGTCCTGCCTGCTGGCCGCCAAGCGCTACCGCACCGCCGAACATCGGATGTTTCACCGCGACACCGCCTACCTCGAGGGGCGGCGGGTGCGCCGCTCCCGGGAGACCCGGGCGATGGCCCGGCGCACCACCTTCGGTCGTGATCTGCTGTCCGGGCAGTGGGCAGCCGCGGAGTTCAGCGCGCTATGCCGGCTCTGGCACCTCGGCGCCCCGGTTCCCTACCCGGTGCAGCTGCACGGCACCGAGCTGCTGCTGGAGTACCTCGACGAACAGGACGGGCAAGCGGCTCCCCGGCTGGCGCAACTGCGTCCCGAACCTGCCGCGCTGCGCACGCTGTGGGACCAGCTCATCGACGCGCTGGTGGTGCTCACCGACGAGGGCCTGGCCCACGGCGACCTGTCCCCGTTCAACCTGCTGGTGCACCGCGGGCGGCTGGTCCTCATCGACCTGCCGCAGGTGGTGGACATCGTCGCCAACCCGCAGGGACCGGCGTTCCTCGCCC
>JBOHFU010000660.1:0-2535 GCA_050699675.1 Pseudonocardiaceae bacterium | reverse complement strand
CCGCCACTGAACTCCGCGTGGCCGATCAGGAGATCTTCCACGACCCCGACCACATGTCCCTCGTCGCGCTGCCGACTACCCGCTCCTGACCCGCGCCGGGAGGACCCTCGATGCTGCCCCACTCTCTCCAACCCCGACACCCACGCAGCTGACCCTGCCGCTCGAGCGGTCCAGCTCGCTGGAGCCACCGCCGGCCTACACCCAGCTGCGCGGCCAGGCACCGGTCACCCGAGTGATCACCGCCGACGGTCAGCCGGCGTGGCTGGTCACGACCTACGACGATGTCGCGGCCGTGCTCTCCGACCCACGATTCGGGGTCGCCCCGCCCGGTGCGGGGTTCCCCGGCAACAAGACGTGTCGAGGTAGCCGCGCCAGCGGGTGGGCACGAACTCGGTGGGCGCGCCGTCGGGGGCCTTGCGGGAGCCGGTGGCGTTGAGCCCGCGCAGAGTCTCCGCCGCCTCGAGCAGCGGGCCTGCGGTGGGCCCGCCGACGAAGCCGATCGCCTCGAGGACCTGCCGGGTAAACTGGCGCAGGTACCCGTAGGAGGACTCCAGCATCGCCAGGTGACTGTGGCCGCCCGCAGCCGCTCGCACCCGATGCGGTCACCG
Source organism: Pseudonocardiaceae bacterium (assembly GCA_050699675.1). Taxonomy (GTDB): domain Bacteria; phylum Actinomycetota; class Actinomycetes; order Mycobacteriales; family Pseudonocardiaceae. The sequence goes on along the minus strand of JBOHFU010000660.1, from coordinate 1,927 downwards.
CGCAGCAACCCGCCGATCTCGTCGTCCGGGCTGGCGGTGTCGGTGATCACCGCCAGCAGGTCGTCGAGCAGGGCCTGGCGGTCTTCGCCGCCGCGGGCCCGCTCGGCCAGCGCCTCGGTCATCCGCCGCCGCGCCCGCCCCTCCCGCCCGGAGACAGCCTGGTCGAACAGCTGCACGACCTCGTCGAGCACGTCGACCGCCGACTGCGCCAGCAGCGTCAACAGGATCGGGTGGCGGCGGTGCGGGTCACGGCGCTCCAGCGCCTGCGGGGTCAATCGGCGCCCGGCTGGCAGCATCGACAGGTCCAGGGTGTGCGCGTCCAACCCGCGCAGGAACGCCAGCTTGCTCAGCTCGCCCTTCACGCCGCCGGTGACGGCTCGGTCGGGCCTCGGCTCAGCCACCCCAGCCGGGTTCCGCCGATATCTGGGTCGACCACCAGCAGTTGGTCGAGCTCACCGGGACGGTTGCCGCTCAGAAGGTGCGCCACCCGCTGGTAGGTCTCGCGTTCCGCGGCCGCCCGCGCGGTCGCGACCCGTTCGACCAGCGTCACCGGGCCGGGACGGATCACCTGCGCGGAGATCAAGTGTTCGCAGGCCAGCCGGAACAACAACGTCGGTGAGTCGTGTTCCATCGCCCGGGCCAGCAGAAACTCGGCGAGCTCCTTCCACTCCAGCGCCCCCGCCGGCCGCCACCCCAGATACCGGGCCACCATCCCAAGTGATCGGTCCGGGTCTGCTCACGTTGCCCGTAGGACCGCAGCTCTCCCTGGTCTCTCCCTGGTCGACCCCAAGCCGCCGGGCCAGTCGCTCCACCGCCACCGCCGGCGCCGCGGCCACGTCGTCCGGGACAAACCCAACCACGGCACAGTGCACAGCTGCACCGCCAGCCCCAAGCGATCCTTCGCCGATCGGCCCCGACCCGGGTCCACGAACTCGACGTCCGCTGCCGTCAGCGTGAAGAAGCGGATCAACTCCTCGGCGGTGATCTCCGGGAACCCGCGTAGCCGCGCCAACTCCTCATCCGAGAACACCCGGGTCGCCACCCGCGGGAGCCTCCCACCACCGCTGCAGCGCCGGGCTCACGCCCCGGCCAGCCGCATATCCGTTGGTTCCTCGGCCGTTGCTACCGCTACCCCTTCAAGCCGGACAGGATTGCCGGCCATCCTTCGCTGACGCCCTTGAACATCTCGCTGCCCGGCTCGAAGTCGTCATGAATGACGGTCAGCTTGACCATCGTTGCGACCGGCTCGAGCTCGAAGGTCACCTTCGGACCGTGGTGATCAGGTTGGCCGCTTCCAGAGCGGGCGACTACTGGGAGGCGAGCTCGGTCGCGGTGGAGCGGACCTCGTGCTCGCTGGCGCCCGCCGCCACGAGTCGGCGGTAGCGGTTGAGCAGCCGGGGGGAGTGAAACGCCAGCACGGCGATGAGACTGCCGTCGGCGAAGTAGCCCGCCACGGTGCCCTTGACCACGCCGGGGTCGTGCAGTACCTCGACAGAGGTCGCCAGATCGCAACGCCCGACCAGCTGCAACGTCAGCCCGTACTGGTCGGACCAGAAGTACGGCACCACATCGGCCAGGCGGGCGACGGGCCTGCCGGCGATGCGCTGCGCGACGACCACGGCCTGCTCGCCGGCCGAGGTCCAGTGCTCGATGCGCGGCCGGTCCCCGACCGTGGGGTTGCGCCAGGCAGCGATGTCGCCGACCGCATAGACGTTGCCGGTACCCTCCACCAGGCCAGTGACGTCGCAGAGCAGCCCGTCTTTGGTGGGCACGCCGAGCCCGGCAAGCCACCCGTCGTCGATCACGGTGCCCACCCCGACCACACTGCAGTCGGCCCGCACGGTGCTCCCATCGTCCAGCCGCGCAGCGATCCCGCCGTTGCTGTCGGCGAACTCGGTCAGCCGCACGCCACACCGCACCGTGACGC
>JBOHFU010000659.1:0-2537 GCA_050699675.1 Pseudonocardiaceae bacterium | reverse complement strand
GCTGAGTGGTCAGCAAGTGGGGAGTCACGGAATGGCCGAGGTACTGGACACCATCCCGGTGTCGCCGTCTGGTTGGACGGACCTTGCCGAGGTTCGCCTGACCGGTCAGCGGTGGCTGCGTCAGCAGTGATAAGCGCCCACGCCCGCTGCGGTGCTGGTTGCCGACATGGGCGACGGATCGCTGTTTCTTCAGGGTCGGCGGGATTGGCCGAGTGCCTAACTCGTACTTAAGAGCTGAAGCCGAACGACGCTACGAACGTGAAGTTGGCTGACTTGTTCAGTAGCCTGGTGACCACAAAGTCGTCGTATAAACCCGGCGGTACGTCGGTGTCCACGCGGACCCGGACGCTGACAAACACGGGGGAGGCGATGCCGGCGAGGTCGACGGGCACCTCGACAGCCACCTCTTTGCGGTTGGGGTCCGTGTTGCTGAGTCTTGCCCTGGCGAGCACGGTCTCTGTGGCGTGTGCGGGATCGTGGAGATCCGGTTGGTAGGCGGTCACCGTGATGAGGTGACCCGGGTACCCGGCGAAGGTCTGTACGTCCTGAGTGTGCAGAACGAGCGTGGTGGTGTCCGGGCCGGTGGGGTCGGTCTTGCGCAGCGTCAACGGAAACTCCAGGGCGATCCCGGGGTACGCGGCATCGCCGTACACTCCGGGTTCGTCGCCCAGATGAATTCGACCTTCCCAGACGAGTTCTGGCTGCACGCTCAGCATGTGCTCTCCCCTCGTGGTTGCTGTGCCGGCGGTGGGATTCGAACCCACACTGGCGGGCTCCTAAGGCCCGTGCCTCTGCCGTTGGGCTACGCCGGCTTGCGGTGACGAGCGCACCACCAGATGGGCACAGGATACGGTTTCAGATTCCGAGGTCTTTGCGCAGCTTGGCGACGTGGCCGGTGGCGCGCACGTTGTACAGCGCCTTGTCGATCCGGCCCTGCGCGTCGATCACGAAGGTGGACCGGATTACGCCGGTGACGGTCTTGCCGTACATCTGCTTCTCGCCGTAAGCGCCGTAGGTGGCGAGCACCGAGCGGTCCACATCGGACAGCAGCGGGAAGTGCAGGCCCTGCGCGTCGCGGAACGTCGCCAGCTTCGCCGGGGGGTCCGGTGAGATGCCGAGCACCGCGAAACCGGCGGTGTCCAGCTCGGCGAGGTGGTCGCGGAAGTCACAGGCCTGCTTGGTGCAGCCGGGGGTGCTGGCGGCCGGGTAGAAGTAGACCACCACGGATCGGCCGCGGTAGTCCGACAGCGAGACGGGCTTGCCGTCGGCGTTGGGCAGGGTGAAGTCAGGGGCGGGGTCGCCGGGGGACAGCCGGACGTTGTCGGTCACGAGGTTGGACGGTACCGCCCAGTTGGGGTGGCTTAGCCACCCGGCTACGGTGTGCCGCACGCATAACCCGCGCGAGGAGGACTCATGGCCCGGGAAGCCGACACCATCGAACGCGACATCGAGCAGGCCCGTGATGCGCTAGGCGTGACGCTGGAGGAGCTCGGTACCCGGGCGGACCCCCGGCGCGCGATCGAGGCCGGCAAGGAGCAGGTGGAGGCCACTATGGCCGACCCGAGGGTGCGTTACTCGCTGATGGGCGTCGGTGCGCTCATCGTGCTGGTCTTGTTGCGCAAGCTCTTCCGCTAGGCGTCGAGAGTCACCACGGCGAAGGACTCGCCGTCCAGCCGCACGTTGTCCTGCGCTGCGGTTGCGTCTCCGGAGGCGAGAAGAACCTGGGTGGGTCGGTCGTCCAACGTCATGGTGACTGGCTGCGCGCTCAGGTTCACCGCCACCCGCAGCGCACCGCGGTGTAGTACCAACGCGTGAGCGCCTATGTCCACGTCGACGGTCAGCCGGTCCAGCCGGGGGTCAGAAAGCTCCGGACGGCTCTTGCGCAGCGTGATCAGCTCCCGGTAGATGTGCAGCAGGGTCGCGTGGGGCTCGGTGCCAGGTTCGGACCAGTCCAGCCGGGAGCGCAAGAAGGTCTGCTCGTCGTTCGGGTCGGGCACGTCCGCGTTGTCCCACCCGTGTTCGGCGAACTCCGCGTAGCGGCTGCGGCGGATTGCCTCGCGCAGCGCCGCGTCGGGCATGAACGAGAAGAACTGGAACGGGGTGGCCGCGCCCCACTCCTCACCCATAAAGATCATCGGTGTGTACGGGGAGCACAGCACCAGTGCCGCGCCGCAGGCCAGCAGGCCGGGGGACAGGGTGGCCGAGATCCGGTCACCGGTGGCACGGTTGCCCACCTGGTCGTGGTTCTGCAGGTAGGCGAGGAACTTCCAGCCGGGCAGCCGCGCCGTGTCCACCGGGCGGCCGTGGCTGCGCTGCCGGAAGTGTGACCAGCGCCCGTCATGGAAGAACGCGCCGCGCAGGGTGCGGGCCAGGTCGGGCAGCGCGCCGAAGTCGGCGTAGTAGCCCTGCTGCTCGCCGGTCAGCGTGGCGTGCAGGCAGTGGTGGATATCGTCGTTCCACTGCGCGGCCAGCCCGTAGCCCCCAGCGGCGCGCGGCGTGACCAGCCGCGGGTCGTTGAGGTCGGACTCGGCGATCAG
>JBOHFU010000658.1:0-2542 GCA_050699675.1 Pseudonocardiaceae bacterium | reverse complement strand
CCCCCCACACCCCGCTGGTGTGGCCTTGCAAGGTGCTGCGGTGCTGGCCGGTGGCCGGGTCCCAGAGCCGGGCGGTGCCATCGGCGGAGGTGGTGGCCAGCTGGGTGCCGTCGGGGGAGAACGCCACCCCCCACACCCCGCTGGTGTGGCCGCTCAGGACGCGCAGCGTGTCGCCGCTCGCCACGTCGACAATCTCGACACCATGGCCACGTGACACCGCGAGCAGCCTGCCCTCAGGGGAGAACGCCACGCTGGACACGGCTCCGCCGGGAGCGATGATCGCATGGCCGCGGTCCCGCCCAGCAACCGCGGCCGCGGCCAACTCCGGGGTCGTGGCAAGGTCGTCGAGTCCCGACACGTCCAGCAGAGCTGCCTGGTTCCACCGGCCACCCGCGAGCTGCGCACCCGCGAGAGTCCCCCTGACCATCCGGACACCCGTCAGGTTGGCGTCACGCAGATCCGCCCCCGCGAAGTCGGTGTCCACGAGTCGCATGCCGCGCAGGTCGGCTCCGTGGAGGTTGGCGTTGCGAAGGTTCCGGTTCGTGAGGTCCTGACTGCGGAGGTCCATCCCGGCCAGGTTCTGGCGTACTCCGGAACCGAGCCGCTGGGTGATGGCCAACCCGTTCTGCTTCGCCACCTCGGAGGCGGCCGGATCGGCCAGCACGTCGGCTGCCCAGCGGCGGGCCGTGTCGTGCCCCGCGAGATCGCAGAGGAAATCGAGCATGAGCGTCGACATCGTCCGGTGATGAAGGGTGTCGACCCCTTCCCCGCTTCGGAGTCTTTCGGCTGCGGCATTGGCCACCAGCCACTCCATCACGGACTGGTGGACGAAGGTGAACTCCCCCTCGGGGGTACGCACCAGGAGCGTGCCCGACCCGACCGTGTGGGCTGCCTGGTCGGCGGTGTACCCGCGCTCAGCGAGCCGGGTCAGCGTGGCGGACACCTCGGTGAGCTCTGCCACCGGAATCGTCAAGGCCGTGGTCGCCCACAACCGCAGCGCCAGGACGGTACAGGCCGCTAACCGCTCCTTGTCGTCCAAGGTTGGCAGGCCACCCCGATGCTGGTGCCGGCCCGCCTCCCGGAGCAGCCAGAACTCGACCAACTCCCGGTAAAGCTCGGCCGCGCTGATCTGACCATGCTCGGCTTGGACGTCGCGTAGCCGCTGCTCGTCCAAGTCGGCGATGAACGACAGCATCCGCGGATTGCGGGACAGGCCGAGTAGGTCGCGCACGTCGCCGAGCAACGTGAACCGGGCCTGGGCGCGGTGGGCGTTGCCGCCGTAATGCTGGGTCAGGAACTGCAGGATCTGCTCGTCGGTGAAGTCCTCCAGCACGGCCACCCGGCTGGCGGCCAGGGCGGCGACCTGATCCCCCAGTGCGGTGCGGATCTGGGCCGTGGACCGGAAGTGCTGGGTCCGGCTGGTGAGCGCGACCTTGGCGTTGTCAGTCACCTCGCGAAGCAGGGTGGTCAGGTAGTCTGCGGCGTTGTCGAAGCCGACCCGCAGTTCCAGCTCGTCGAATCCGTCGAACAGCAGCGCGAGCCGCCCCCTGCGGATCATGTACCGCAGCTTCGTGACGTCGAAGGACTCCACGTTCTGCCGGACCAGGTGCTGGGCGAGCAGCTCGTCCAGCGACGGTGCTTTCTCCAGGCTCCGCAGCTCCACCAGCACCGGCAGCAGGCCAGGCAGATGCTGGGGGAGGGTGCGGGCTAGCTCGCGGAGCAAGAATGTCTTGCCCCGCCCGAAGTCGCCGAGCAGCATGACGAATCGTGCGCGGTCCGCGCCCAGACAGTGGATGACCCAGCCCAGCAGGTCGTTCCGAGCAGCATTGTCCGGATCATCGTCGAGCACCCGGTACCGCTGGGGCACGTACAGCTGCGCCGGGTAGATCGGGTCGGTAGCAAGCCGCTCGGCCTGGCGCGCCACCAGCGGTCGCAGGTCGACCAGGCCTTGGTAGTCGACAAAGCTGCGCAGCCGCACCCCGTGGCGCCGGGCCTCGGTCACCAACGTGTCGGTGGCCGGGTGGCCGCTATACACCAGTTCCGAGCGCACCGAAGGGTCGGCCGAGGCGAACTGGCGGTGCACTCGCTGCACGAAGGTCTGCAGGTGCTCGTCGGTGACCTCGCCGTCGATCACCCCGACCGGCCACTGCTCGGCACCCTCGTCCGGCAGCGGCTGGGACACTCGCAGGTAGCCGGCTTCCGGGCGCGGGATCACCGTGGCGCCGGGATGGCTGGCTTGGGTCGCCTCCAATACCCGGTCGAAGAAGCTGTCCCCCGGTGCGGACCCTTCGCGCTGCGGACCGGGAACGCGGTCCGAGTCCCGGCGCGGACCGGCGTCCGGTTGGTCACTGGCGAACGTCGCGTGGACGTGCTGCAGCGGGTGGGGCTCGTGGTGGTGCCAGTCCGAGCCGTTGGCGCTGATCCGGGTGTCACCGATCCAGCGGCGCTGGCCGGGCGCGTACTGCCGGGCGTGCCGGGTCACGCCGCTGGGGCGCACGGTGAGCAGCTGGTACTGGTTCGGGACCTCCTGCGGCCGGGCCTC
>JBOHFU010000657.1:0-2542 GCA_050699675.1 Pseudonocardiaceae bacterium | reverse complement strand
GGTCTCCAGCTGCCAGGCGGCCCAGTTGGCCCAGCGCTCATCTGCTGGTGAGTAGCTGATGAAGAAGTCGATTGGAGGCCCGAACTCGTGGTAGGACGATCGCCCGTGAGACGTCTCAGAGAGTCCTCCCGCGGCCTCATGCTGACAGTATGGCGCGTGTGACAACCCGCTGCCGCTCCTGACGTGACCGAAAAGCCATGCCGCGTGCGCCCGGCTGGCGCACGCCGGGCGCGGGGAACGCCCAGGGCTCGACGCCTGCTCTCGATCGCGCGCAAGCCCAGCATCCTCGACTGGATCAGGATCGGGCTGCTCATCGCGGGCATCCTGTGCGTACTGACCGGACTGTTGCCGGCTGCGCAGGCTGAGGACAACCTGCGGCGGATCGCGCCTCTGCTGCTGTTCCTGGGTGCCGTGATCGTGCTGGCCAAGCTGGCCAGGCAGGCGCAGGTCTTCGACGTCATCGCAACCAGGATGGCGATCGTGGGGCGGGGCAACTATGCGGCGCTGTTCTTGCTCTGTGTGGCCTTCGCCTCGCTCACGACGATGTTCCTCAACCTGGACACGACGGCCGTGCTGCTCACTCCGGTGATGCTGGCCCTTGCACCCAGGGCGCGGATCGCCGCCCTTCCGTTAGCCATGACCACGATCTGGCTGGCCAACACGGCGAGCCTGCTGCTGCCGGTCTCGAACCTCACCAACTTGCTCGCCGCTGATCGGGTGGCGCTCGCGGCGCCGGCGTTCGCGGCCCGGATGTGGGCGCCGCAACTGGCCGCGATCACAGCGACCATGCTCTTTCTCTGGGTCTTCTACTGGCGCCGGGGCGAGCGGAGTGCCGATCGCTACATCTCACCGCCACCGCTAGAGCTCCGACAGCCAAAGGACCGCGTTCTGTTTTGGGTCGCCGGGACGGCCTGCCTGCTGTTCATCCTCGCCGTCCCCTTCATCCACCAGCAGATCGGCTATGCCGCAGCGGCTGCTGCGATGATCGTCGTGGTGGCCTTCGCCGTCCTCGATCGCCCCAAGCTACGGTTGAACCTGATCCCGTGGCAGCTGCTGGTCTTCGTCACCGGACTGTTCCTGGTGGTCCCAACGCTGAGCCGGTATGGCCTGACCGAGCTGATGACCGCGCTCATCGGCACCGATCACAACGGGGTCGGGTTGTATCGGGCCGCGGTCGCTGGCGCCGGGTTATCCAATGTGCTCAACAACCTGCCCGCCTACACGGCAGGAGAGGCGGTTATCCCCGCTGCGAACGGCGACCAGTTGTTGGCCCTGCTCATCGGCACCAACGTGGGGCCGATCGTCACTCCTTGGGCGTCATTGGCGACGTTGCTGTGCCTGGAGTCCTGCCGTGATCACGGCCTTCGTGTCCCGCTGCGCAAGTTCGTGCTCACCGGTCTCGGCTTGGCGGTCGTGGCGCTGGTTGTGAGCGTCGGGGCCCTGTTGGTTACCCGGTGACTCCACTGATGGTGACCCACTCGGCGGTGCGGACCAGGGCAAGCAGATCGAGGATGACCTCCGGGCGGCCAGCCACGAAGCTGCGGTCTTTGCCGGGAAGGTCGATGCGCTCGTCGAAGGGGAAACCGTCCAGGCCGCACACCGTGATGCCGGCCTCCTGCGCGATCAGGCTGCCAGCGGGTAGATCGACCGCCTCGGGCTGGTAGCCCACGAACCCGTCGATGTCCCCGCGCGCCAGCATCACCCAGGACAGCAACGGTGCCCATAGCTGCAGCACTCTCCGCGCGCCCGACTCGAGAACCATCCGCATCGCCCTGGCCGTGTGATCGGTCCGCGCTACGCCGTGGCCCTGCGTCCAGGCCAGCACCGGCCCGCAAGGGGCTGGCCGGTAGGGCGGGCATACCGTCGTGCCGCTCGGGCCGCGAGTCCCGCGACCGCGGACCGCGGACCAGGTCTGGCCGGCCACTGGATCGTGGACGACGCCGAGTACCGGCACCTGGTTCTCGCACAAGGCGATGCCCACGACGTAGGCACTCAGGCCGATGACCACGTTGTTGGTGCCGTCCAGGGGATCCACCAGCCACACCCAGGAGCTGTCATCGGCGTCGAGAAGACCCGATTCCTCGGCGATGATCCGATGATTGGGAAAGGCGTCACGGATGTGCCCGACGATCAGCCGCTCCGCGGCCAGGTCAAGGTCGGTCACGACATCGCCGCTGGCGTCCTTGGTGCGGACGCCAACGTCCTTGGTGGCTGCCTCGCGCAGCAGCGCTCCCGCCGCTTCGGCCGCGGTTACCGCGACGCTACGCGCCCGCTCCAGGTCCACCGGGGTGACGGTCTTCACGGGTGCCATCGGTCCTCCTGGTCAACGGTGCCGATCCCCTCGAGTCGTTCAGCGACTATGCGGGCCGCGTGGGCGGTCTCATCGCGATCACAGCGTTGCCGCCGGACCCGATGGGTCTTCCGGTCGATCCCGCCGAGCGAAAGATCCATTATTCCCGGACGGCTGCTGCCCAGTGCCACCGTAGCCGCCTCACCCCGGACCACCGTGGTGTGGAAAACACCCGCTGCCAGGGAGTAAATA
>JBOHFU010000656.1:0-2550 GCA_050699675.1 Pseudonocardiaceae bacterium | reverse complement strand
CGCACAATCGGGAGACGTGATCGTCGTCGAGTCGGAGCGGGTCGCCCAGCCGGTGCGCAGAGGCGTCATCGAGGAAGTGCTCCGCGAGGAGCCCGCACGCTTTCGAATCCGCTGGGACGATGGCCACACGAGCATCTTCGCCCCGTCCGCCGGAGCGGCGACAATCGAGAAACGGAAGAAGGCGAGCAGGGCGAGCGGCCCTCGATGAGCTAGCGCTCGTAGGTCCCGGTGAGCTCGGCGACGGCGAGGACGCTCGTGCCGCTGGCGTGCTCCACCTCCGCTCGGCCGGCACCCGAGGTCACTGCGGGCTCGGCGTCGAGCGCCAACAGGCGGAAGACGTAGCGATGGGGACCGTCCCCGGGCGGCGGGCAGGGGCCACGATAGCCGGTGACGTCGAAGTCGTTGCGGCCCTGAGCCGGCACGGGTTCGCCTTCGGCGACCCCGCCGGCCTTCGGATCGAGGCCCCAGGCAAGCCAGTGCGTGAACGTGCCGCCGGGAGCGTCCGGATCGTCGACGATCAACGCGAGCGCCCGAGTCCCCTCGGGCAGATTCGACCACTCGAGCGGCGGGGAAGCATCCTCACCGTCGCACGTGTGCCGAGCCGGGATCGGCTGCCCGGGGGCGAACGCGCTGCTGGAGAGCGTGAAATCGGCCACGTTAATCGCTTTCCTCGCACGGCGTTCCAGGAAACAGGCGTACCGGCGATGGCCGCCGGACGCTCATGAGCCCTATCGCTTTTCGCCCACGGCGACCTGAACGGCGCGATCCTGATCGAGCAGCCACACGGAGTCGGGGCTCGCTGCAACGGCCGCAGGCTTCACCCCGACGGGGAGCGTCTCGACCACTCGGCTTGCGCCGGCATCGATCCTGAGCAGCTCCCCGGTCCCAGCGTCGCTCACCCAGATGTCGCCGGCGACGCCCGCGAGCTTCTCGGGCTGATCCCCGGCGGGAATTCGCCCGATGACCCTCCCGGTCGTTGAATCGAGGCGGAGCACTACGTGCGCTGCCCAGTCACTCACCCAGACGCTGCCGGCGGAGACGGCGATGTCGCCAAGGCCCTCGCCGGCTCGCACCCCGGCCCGGATCTCCACTGCGCCCCGCCTCGGATCGAGCCCGTAGACGATTCCCTTGTTGCAGTCGATGGCCCAGAGGCGGCCGGCTCCGGCGTCGAGTGCCCCCAGCTCGCCGGGAAGGTCCACCGGTTCACCCACGAGCCTCCCGGCCGCGGGATCGATGCGGGCGAGGGTCCTGTCACCAAAGTTCAGAACCCACAGCTCCCCACGGAGCATCGCGAGATCGGCGGGAAAGCTCCCGACCTTGATGGCCGCGTCTCGCAGACTCTGCGACCCGGCATCGATACGGCTGACCCGGTTGGCGTCCGAGCTCGCCACCCAAACGCTTCCATCCCTCGAGTAGAGGATCCCGTTGAAGGGTGAGGGGACCTGAATCGGCTCCTCTGGGCCCAGGCGAACGTCTTCTATCGGGACCACCTCGCTGCGCCCCGACGCGATCACCCACGCGCGACCGCCGCCAACCGCCACGTCGCTTGGCAGGGGAAGTCGGATCGCCCCGAGCACGCGACTGCCCTGCGCGCCCTCCGCTCGTGGTCGCGGCGGAACCTCGATCGCGGATGCCGGGCGCAGGCCGTCGAGCACGGTCTCCAAGGACTTCAGGTCGCGCTTGGTCCACGGGCGCCGCTCGTCTCTCGTGTGCACGCTCACCACGTAGTCGGTGCCGCGCTGCTGGAAGGCAAAGATCAGGTGATCCGCGTGGTAGCCGGTCTCGCCCCCACCGGGCGGGGAGTAGTAAAGGCGGCCACTGATCCCTGCCAGCCGGCCCGGTTGAATCAGTTTCCAGCCATCGTTCCGGCCGTACAGGGATCCTCCGCGAAGCACGCCGACGTGCAGGGGACCATCGACGTCTAGTCCGACGCTTCGACCGTCGACCCGAATGGGGGTCGCGGTCGCCGGCCCGGGCGCGTTGCAGCCGCCCGGAGGGCCAAACACCGGGGGCAGACGCGTTGGGCAGAGCAGGGCGAAGTCGGCAGAGTCCTGCGCCCGCTCGCAGGCGCGAGCGACGTGCCAGGGGGCCTGCGGAGCGGGCGCGTGCGGCCCAACGTCTTCCTCCTCGGGCGGCGGAGAATCGTCCCGAAGCAAGCCGAAGGCGAGAGCCACGAGGCCGAGCGTCAGGATGAGGCCGGCCAGAAGCACGAGCTTCCGGCGGTTAGCCACAGCTGTGTCGCGCCGATCCAATCCGTGCGTCCTTCCTGCTCGTCGGCGCATCCTTATCCCCTGCCAATACGCGCGCAGCAGCTCCAGCGGTCCGTCGCAGCGGCCACCCTGTCAAGCTGACGACTCTGCCGCGTCCACCGGCTGACGGCCCGGACGCTAGGCGGTCATGAAGAAGCCGACGCTGATGGTCTGGGTCCCGCTTTGCTCAAGCGCCAACACCTCCAGCTCGTACATAGTTTGCGAACGGCTTGAGAAGCGGAGGGGGAGGGATTCGAACCCTCGATCCGCCTAACGACGGATAACGGTTTTCGAGACCGCC
>JBOHFU010000655.1:0-2551 GCA_050699675.1 Pseudonocardiaceae bacterium | reverse complement strand
TCGCCGCCATGATCCAGGCGCGCGATCAGGGGCTGATCGGGGGCGTCGGCCTGAGCAACGTCACCCGCGAGCACCTGCTGCGCGCGCTGGAACGCACGCACGTGACGTGTGTGCAGAATCCGCTGAATCTGGTCAATCGCGCCTCGATGCCCGTTCTCGACGAGTGCCACTCGCAGGGGATCGCCTTCGTGCCATTCTTCCCGCTGGGCTCCGGCTTCGCCCGACCCAATCCGGTGCTGGGCAACGCGCACGTACTCAGCACCGCCGAGCGGCTTGGCATCACCCCGGCACAGGTGGCACTTGCCTGGACGTTGGGGTTTGCACCCAACGTCATGCTGATTCCCGGCACCTCCTCCGTGCGGCACTTGGAGGAGAACCTCGCGGTCGCCGACATCGAGCTCGACGAAGACGCGCAGCAGCAGTTGACAGCGGTCGCCGGGTAGCGGGCTTGCCGCCGCTCTGTACAGCTCAGCCGGACCTGTGGTAGCCCATCAATCCGGCACCGTCAAAGGGGCCGACCCCGAAACTACCGGATGCACGCTCATGCCGATGACCGTGCGCGGGTGCCAGTGCAAGCCGTGCAGAGCGGCCTGCAAGGGGATCCTTCGCTGGCACCCTGGCGAGGGTGGCCTCGCGCCCACCGCGCAGGTGGCCATCGAGATGGTCCAGGGCAGGGTGTGCCTGGTAGACGGCACGATCACGCCGTGCTGGTCCTACGACGACCACGACGAGCTGTGGAGCCGCAAGCACGGCACGACCGGATTCAACGCACAACTGCTCTGTTTACTCGACGGAGACGCCGTCTATATCTCCGACCCCCTTCCGGGACGCACCCACGACGCGAAAGCATTCACCACCACACCGGTCGCCGAAATCATCCGACACTCCGGCGGTGGAATCGGCGACAAGGGCTACCAAGGGTGCAATATCGCCACCCCACGCAAGACACCGCCGGGTGGAGAGCTCAGCAAGGGGGAAAAAGCGAACAACGCCGTCATATCGGCACTACGGGCACCCGTTGAACAACTCGTCGCTCACTTCAAGTCGTGGCGGATCTTCCACACAGACTACCGTCGTCCATATATTTCGGTTTTTTTCAGCCTGAGTTCACCAATTTGGGTAGCCACGTAGTAGTGCAGCACTCGCTCATCGTCATACGAGCCAGCTCGCCCGCGAGTGACCGTGTAGCAGGCATGTAGCGCCGTCCGGCTCAGCCAGCTCAGCCAGCTCGGCGCGAAGCTCGGCGATGCGCTTGTCCAACGGCGCAATGGCAACGTCATAACGCCCTCAGCGTGATCTCCCGCCGACCCAGCCACCCGGACAACTCGTCGGCAAGGTGCTCGCACTCATTCGACTCAACTCAACTCAACAAGCAGCAGACGCCTCTTGTCCTGCATGGCCTCGGCGGCAGCCTCGAGGGCTTCGGCGTGACGAGGGTCAGCCAGAATCCTCACCACCAGCGCCCCGACGTGCCGGTCCAGCTCGCGTTGATCAACAGTGATACGACCGCATCCCCCACGGACGCGCCTGGTTGACACCAATACTGCCGACGAACCGCGCCGTCCGGGTACGGCTTGAGCCACGCCCGCGGCCGTCCCGTGGGAAAACCGGCGCTGACAGGTGGCGCTTGGGGTCTGGGCTCGGTACTCCTGTTCAGTGCGATGGTGGTGGCGGCGACTTCGGCGGTGACTTCAGCGGCAACGGCGGGGACTGCGGTGGCGGCTGCTAGAGCACAGGCCGTTGCTGGCAACGAGGACACCAGTAAAGGTTTCGCCCTGCGTGTGCGGTACTCGCCACCGCCGTGCCACACACCAGACAGGGCGCCCCGGCCCGGCGATAGACATAGACCTCGCCGCCGTGGCGATCCTGCCGCGGAAGGCGACCGGTGCGCACCGGGTCATGCTCTCGCCGCACAGTATCGATCCGGCCGCGACGCACCCCGTCATCCATCAACTCGACGAGGTCTGACCACAGCGCCGCCCACTGATCGGCCCGCAGCTCACGGCCCGGCAGTAGCGGATCCAACTGGTGGCGGAACAGCACCTCAGCGCGGTAGACATTGCCGACCCCGGCCAGCACCGATTGGTCCATCAGCAAGGTGGCCAGCGAAGCCCGGGACCGGGAGATCCGCCTCCATGCCCGGTCCGGGTCCGCGTCGCGACACAACGGATCGGGTCCCAGCCGGGCGCGCACCGCATCCACCTCGACCTCGGTGAGCAACTCGCACACCGTCGGCCCGCGCAGATCGGTCCAGTGCGTGGCACCGACCAGACGCATCCGCACTTGACCCCGGGGCGGCTGCACGGGCAACGCCGCCTCGGTGAACGCGCCATAGAGACCCAGGTGCACGTGCACCACGAGATCGGGGGCGTAGATGTGAAACAGATGTTTGCCCAGCGCCTCGGCGCGCCGCAGCACCCGTCCGTTCAGCACCGCGGCGGCCATCGTGAAGCGACCCTGCGGGCTGGACACTGCCACCGGTGACCCGCCGTAACACAGCTGGTGACGCCGAGCCAACCGGTGCGTCGTATGACCCTCCGGCATCGCCAGG
>JBOHFU010000654.1:0-2556 GCA_050699675.1 Pseudonocardiaceae bacterium | reverse complement strand
CGCAGCACGCCCAGCTCGTCGTCGGCGAGCTGGGCCAGCGCAGCGCCGATGTCGACGCCGACGAGATTTGCGGCCCGACGGCCCAACCCGCCTGGATGCGGGCCGATGACCTGCCGCAGCGCCGGGACCACCGCGAGCGCCGCATCGTCACCCCAGACCAGCGCCCGGCACCGCAGCGCGTCCAGGGCCTGCAGGGTCCGGCCGGCGGTGACGTCACGACCGAGCAGAGCGGCGAGGTCCTGGCGACTCACCGGTTCGGTGTCGGCGCCGGCCACCACCAGCGCCGACAGCACGGTCAGCGTGAATCGGTCCAAGTCCTCGCAGGCGCGGGTGACGGATGCCTGGATCCCGGCTCGGGTGGCCAGCACCGTCGAGTCGGCGGGAGCGGGCACAGCAAGGTCCGGGCGGGCCCGCAGTAACGCGGCCAGCGTGCCGTCGTCGCGGGAGCGTAGCCAGTCGGCCAGTGCAGTGCGGGGCATCCGTTCCACGGTAGCGAGAGTCCGGAACACGTCGCCTGGCGCCACCGGGCACAATGGAATCACACCGAGCGAGGAGGAGCTGTGGCCAAGCGCACCGACCGAATCGACCCCAACTGGCCGACCTGGTCGGAGGAGGACCACCCGGTCAGCGAACTTGCCGCGCCGATCCAGGGCGCGCTGTCCCCATTCGGTGAGGTGACCTTCCCGCTGCCCGCTGACCAGCTCCCGTACGAGCACCCGCACACTGAGATCAACCGGAGCGACACCCCGTAGAGGGCCCCGTGATGGGCCCCGTAATAGGCACTGTTGCCATCCGTTAGGGTGCCGTCACCGCGCGGCCGGAGCGTCGTTGGGCTCAGCGTGGTCGCCCGGTCGGGGAGGGCGAGTTATCCGCAAGGTCTGCTCGTCCGACTCCAGAAGAGGCCATGGCTCAGCGTCCCGGATCGCCCCGCCTGCGCGGTCGCCCCTACCTGATTGTCTGCGTGCTCGCCGGGGTTTTCCTGGTGTTGCTGGCGATCGTGGCAGTGGCGTTCGTGGTTCCCTTCGGGGGTGGCGGGGCTGGCGAGGTCCGCACGGCCGCGCCACCGCCGCCGGTAACCGCTACGATCCCGCCGGCGGCCGTCCCGGCGGATATTGCTGCACTGCCGCAGAGCACCACCTACACCATCATCGATGAGGCGCCGTTGGACTCCGGTCCGCCGGAACCCACCGACGGCACCGTGGTCCACCCACGGCGAGAGGTCGTGGTGTATGCGGTCCCTGGCGGGGCTCCGATCGCCAGGATCGCTCCCCAGCAACTCGGCGACACCTGGTTACCTGTGATCGCCCAGCAACCCGGATGGGTGCAGGTGCTACTGCCCTCGCGACCCAACAACTCGGTCGGGTGGGTAACCGAAGATGAACTCGATCGAGCGGTAACCCCGTATCTCATCCGGGTACACCTTCGTTCCCTCACTATGGAGCTGTTCAGGGGGGAACGCCGCCTAGGTACGTGGGCGGCCGGGATCGGCAAGAAGTCGGCGCCCACGCCCGTGGGGCGGACCTTCCTACTGGGGTCGTTCACTGATCCCAAGCAGACCTATTCCCCGGTGATCCTGCCGCTGGGCACTCACAGCCCGACGCTGGACAGCTTTGGTGGCGGCCCGGGAACCGTCGCGATCCATACCTGGCCCACGGCCGACGTCTTCGGTACCCGCTCCAGCGATGGTTGCATCCGGGTTCCTTCGGACGCGCTGAATATGTTGACCGAGGTTCCGCTGGGGACGCTCGTGGTCATCGACGAGAACTGAACGAACGAGAGGACAGCACGTGAACAGTAGGAAGCTCGCCGGCGCCAGTGCTGCCAGCGTCGGTGCTGCCACCGCCGTGGTGGCCCTGCTGCTGGGGACCGTGTCCGGCAACGCTGGGGAAGGAGATCCCAGAGCCTCGGCATACGGGATCTCCTCGGAAGGCCTCCTCCCCATCGATCCGACTCCGTATGTCGAGGCTCCGCCCGACGACCGTAAGGCACTTCTGGAGGTGCCCGGGCCAGACGAGGATCTGCTCCACATCGCCCTCCTCAAGGTGGAGGCCGAGGCATTCAGGTCCAAGGCCACTGCGGTCGACGTGGACGTCCTCGGGCTCAGCGTTGACCTCATTGAGGCACGCTGCGACCACGGGCGTGGCGATTCTTCGATCCTCGGCGGGGAAGGCAACGGCAACGGCAAGGTGCTGCCGTCGAATCCAGCCACGGGTCAGGAGCTGGATCTCTCGCCAATTCTGAAGCTCGAGTTCAACCGGCAGCACCGGGACCGTGACAAGCTCACGGTCGATGCTCTGGTGGTCTCGCTCCTGCCCGGTGACAAGAGCGGGCTGGCAGTGGCGGAGAAGGACCTCACCGATCTCAAGAGTCTCGCGCCCAACCTGAAGGTCCCGACCATGGACGAGCTGAAGGCTGAGAATCCGTCGGCACCGGCTCCAACGGTCGAGGACTTGGCCAACAAGGTCAAGCAGATCAACCCTGGTCTGGCGCCCAAGGGCGATGGCGACGCGCTGCTGGAGATCGTGATCTCATCCGCTAGCTGCAGTGATGAGCGCA
>JBOHFU010000653.1:0-2559 GCA_050699675.1 Pseudonocardiaceae bacterium | reverse complement strand
TACCGCGGTGCGGATGCGGGGTGAGGAACGGGGCGTCTGTCTCCACCAGCAGCTGCCCGTCCGGGACCAGCACCGCCGCTTCGCGCAGTGCGCGAGCATTGCGGAAGGTCACGGTGCCGGAGAAGGACAGCACGTAACCGGCATCCACACAGGCCCGTGCCATCGCGGCGTCCCCGGAGAAGCAGTGGAAGATGACAGTCTCCGGTGGACCTTCCTGCTCCAGCACAGTCAGCACGTCGCGGTGGGCGTCCCTGTCGTGGATCATCAGCGGCTTGCCGATCCGCTTGGCCAGATCGATGTGCCATCGATAGGCATCCCGCTGCGCCTCGGGCGGTGAGCAGGCCGGATCGACTCGCGTCCAGTAGTAGTCCAGGCCGGTCTCCCCCACCGCGACCACCCGGGGCTGGCGCACGAGCCGCTCGAGCTCGGCGCGGTCGGCGTCGGTCATCGTCGCGGTGCGGGTGGGATGCAGCGCCACTGCCGCGAAGACCCGGTCGTCCCAGCTCGACGCCTGGACCACCCAACGGGCCGCGGCCATGTCGTCGGCCACCGTCACCACCGCCGCAACCCCCACCGCCGCGGCCCGGTCCAACGCCGCACGAACCCCCACCGGATCAGTGGCGCCACAGGCGTCCAAATGCGTATGCGCATCCACCACCGTCGAGGGCAACGCCGGCGGAGCCGGCGGCAGCTCACTCACATCGGGCTCCTCTGCCTTCCCCGCATTCAGCGGGCTCAGCGGGGCAAATGGGTACCGAATTGCCCCGCTGAGCCCGCTGAATGCGGATAGGGGAGTGGATCAGGATTGGATGGGGGCCCAATCGGGGCCGGTGTCGCCGAGGGTGGGGGCCAGTTTGGTGAACAGGGGGGTGGGTTTGGATAGGGGGCGGCCTACCTCGATCGGGATCGTGGTCCAGCGCGCCTGCTCAGCGGCGTAATCCCCGGTGAGCACCGGGTAGTCCGGTCCGCTGCCCTCGGCGACCTCGCTGACCTGTTTAATACCGGGCTGGGCCGACCACACCCCGGAGCCGCCGAGCTGCTCGTGCACCCGCTGGGCCGCGTGCGGCAGGAACGGGGTGAGCAGCGTGTTGGCGTCGGAGACGACCTGCAGCGCGGTGTGCAGGATGGTGTCCCGGCGTTGCGGGTCGTCCTTGCGCTTCCACGGTTCCTGCTCGGACAGGTACTTGTTCGCCGCGCCCACCACCCGCATGGCCTCGCTGATCGCCGCCTTGAACCGGTTGCGCTCCAGCAGCCCCCCGACAGTGTCGAAGGCCGCCCGCGAGGTGGCCAGCAACTCCGAGTCGACCGCATCCAGGGTCGACGGCCGCGGCACTGCCCCGACGTTGTTGTGCGCCATCGCGATCGAACGGTTGACCAGGTTGCCCCATTCGTTGGCCAGCTCGAAGTTGATCCGGCGGACGAACTCATCCCAGGTGAAGTCGGTGTCCTGGGTCTCCGGGCCGGCCACCGAGATGAAATAGCGCAGCGTGTCCGGCCCGAACTCACGCAGGAAGTCCCCGACGTAGATCACCGTTCCGCGGGAGGTGGAGAACTTCGACCCACTCATGGTGAGGAACTCGCTGGACACCACCTCGGTAGGCAGGTTCAGCGTGCCGAAGGCTCCCGGCGCGCCGCCACGATCACCGGCCCCGTTCTGGCCGAGCAGCATGGCTGGCCAGATCTGCGAGTGGAAGGTGATGTTGTCCTTTCCCATGAAGTAGTACGAGCGGGCATCCGGGTCACACCACCACGCCTTCCAGGCATCTGGGTCGCCGGAGCGGGCCGCCCACTCCACCGACGCCGACAGGTACCCGATCACCGCGTCGAACCAGACGTAGAAGCGCTTCATCGGGGCGTCATGCCAGCCGTCCAGCGGCACCCGCACACCCCAGTCGAGGTCGCGGGTGATCGGACGGGGGCGCAGGTCGTCCAGTAGGTTCAGGGAGAACTTGAGCACGTTGGAGCGCCACTCGGTGCGGGTGGACAGCCACGAGCCGAGCGCCTCGGTGAACGCCGGCAGGTCGAGGAACAAGTGCTCGGTCTCGACGAAGTCCGGTTTCTCGCCGTTGATCCGCGACCGCGGGTTGATCAAGTCGGCCGGGTCGAGCTGGTTGCCGCAGTTGTCGCACTGGTCGCCGCGTGCGCTGTCGTAACCGCAGATCGGGCAGGTGCCCTCGATGTAGCGGTCGGGCAGGGTGCGCCCGGTAGATGGGCTGATCGCGCCGAGCGCGCTACGCGAGAGCACGTAGCCGTTGCGGTGCAAGGCAAGGAACAGCTCCTGCACCACCCGGTGGTGGTTGGCGGTGGTGGTTCGGGTGAACAGGTCGTAGGACAAGCCCAGACCCTGCAGGTCTCCCACGATCATCCGGTTGTACTTGTCGGCGAGCTCGCGCGGCGTGACGCCCTCGGCGTCAGCCTGCACCTGGATCGGGGTGCCGTTCTCATCGGTTCCCGAGATCATGAGCACCCGGTTGCCGGCCATCCGCTGGTAGCGGGAGAAGATGTCGGAGGGGACACCGAAGCCGGAGACGTGGCCGATATGCCGCGGCCCGTTGGCGT
>JBOHFU010000652.1:0-2560 GCA_050699675.1 Pseudonocardiaceae bacterium | reverse complement strand
GCCGACATCGACTCTCTCAACTACGGCCTGAACCTGCTCAACGCCAAAATCCTGCACGGATGCCTGCTCACCACCGAACGGGTCGCCGACGCCGCCCTGCAAGGACGCCTCCCCGGCCGCAACCTCCGCAAGATCGACCTCGCCCACGACTACGAGCCAGCACTGGAGATCGTCACCGGCATCTTCGCCCGCAAGGGAGAACGCGACCGCTACGCCGAGGACCACCCGCTGAACCTGCTGTGGAACGCGTTCGCGGACGCGACCCCCACCAGGTCGGTTCCTGCCGTCCTGCCGGGCTGACGAGGTTGTTCGGGGCTGGCAGAACTGGGATTGACGTACACGATGGTTTTGACCCGGTCGCGGCGGGCGGGGGCGATCGGCAACCACTTGCGGTCGGCGTCGAGCTGGACTCGTTCACTGGCACCGGTTTCGCCGTAACGGCGGTTGGTGTCCGCGTCGACATCTGTCCTTCCGCAGTTGAGCACGCCGAGTGGCTCACCCGCATCTTCGTGCGAGCCACGCCGGTCACCTCCTTTCTCTCGGATTTCCGGCCGTGCGAAGCTCGCAGTCACTCTCGGGCTGAGCTCGGTGGCTGCGGTGTTGGTGTTCAGCGGGCTGGCTCCTCAAACTATCTCGCCGCAATGGGGACACGCAGCCACCAAGCGTGACAGAATGTACCATGGCACGGTGCTCCGCAAAGTATCTCTAACTTTCGCTGATTGGGTCACCGTCGCGACCGGTGGCGTGCGGCCCTACCAATACCAGTCTCGGCTTGCCGAGCAAGGTTTGCCGGATGTGCTGCGGGTGCCGACCGGGACGGGCAAGACGCTGGCCGCGACCCTGCCGTGGCTCTACCGCCGCGTCGAGCACCCAGACCCGGTGGTTCGACAGGCGACCCCGCGCTGGCTGGTGATCGTACTGCCGCAGCGCGCGCTGGTGGAGCAGACCGTCAGGGTGGTACAGGGCTGGTTGGGCAATCTGGGGCTCAAGCTCAAGGTGCCCGTGCACGTGCTGATGGGCGGCGAGGAACGGGGTGATGGCGAATGGAAGGCGCACCCGGAGCAGGAGCGGATCTTCGTCGGCACCCTGGACATGGTGCTGTCGCGGCTACTCATGCGGGGATTCGCCGAGTTCCGCAGCGCGTGGCCGACGAGCTTCGGCCTGCTGCACGCCGGGGTGCAGTTCGTGTTCGACGAGGTGCAGCTGATGGGACCGGGGCTGCCGACGGCCCTGCAGCTCCAGGGTTTGCGGGAGGCGATGGGCACCGCGCTGGAGTGCCGGTCGATGTGGATGTCGGCGACGCTGAACCCGGCTGAGCTACGCACTGTGGATTTCCGGCAGCGCGCCTTGTCCATCGTGGAACTCGACGAAGAGGACCGGGCCGGACAGCTACGTATCCGCCTCCAAGCGCCCCGGACGGTACGGCGGCTCGACCTGGGTGACGTCGACGCCCGCCGATACCCGAGAGCACTCGCCGAGCGCATCGCCGCCAATCATCGGCCCGGAACTCGGACCCTGGTAGTGCTCAACACTGTGCAGCGGGCGACCACGGTCTTCGACGAGGTGGCCAAGCTCGTGCCGGAAGCGGATCCGGTGCTGCTGCACTCCCGCTTCCGCCCCGGCGACCGTCAGAAACAAACTCGACGTGCGGACGAGGCACCGGGCAATTCCGGAAGCATCGTGATCGCCACGCAGGTGCTGGAGGCCGGTGTCGACCTCACCTCCGAAACGCTGATCACTGAGGTGGCGCCCTGGTCGTCGATCGTGCAGCGGGCCGGTCGCTGCAACCGCGACGGCCTGGCGAGCGACGCGAGGCTGCTCTGGAGCGTGCCGCCAGCAGCCCTGCCTTACGAGGCCGCGGAGCTTGACCACACCGCGAGCGTGCTGGCAGGGCGCGACGGCCAGGTCGTGACCAGTGAGGAGTTGGCGGCCGCGGCCACCGAACTTGCCCGGCCGATGCACCCGGTGCTGCGCCGCCGCGACCTGCTCGGCCTGTTCGACACCGCACCCGATCTGTCGGGCAACGACATCGACGTCAGTCCCTTCATCCGGGACGCCGCTGACCACACCGTCTTCGTGGCGTGGCGGGAGCGACCGGACGATCAGGTGGAAGGTGGCGCGCCAGGAAGGGCGGAGCTGTGTCCCGCCCCGATCGGCGACGTCAAGGACATGATCAGAGAGGATCGTACGAGGGCGCGGGTGTTCGATCAGAGGTCGGGCCGGTGGGAGCCCGCGCGTCCCGACGACGTCCGCCCAACGGCGGTGATAGTGCTCGACGCTGCGCGGGGCGGTTACCTGCCGGATCGCGGATTCGCACCGCGCAGCACCGCACCGGTCGAGCCGGTTGCACCGCCCGATCAGGTGCCCGACGCGGTCGACACCGATCCGCACTCGGTGCTGCCGAATGGCCGCTGGGTGCCGCTGCCCGAGCACCTCGCCGATGTGGAGCGGGAATGCCGGGAACTGCTGGACGCACTCGGCCCGCAGCTGTCACCCGGTCAGCGCGAGGCAGTCGCGCTTGCGGGCCGATACCACGACCTCGGCAAGGCGCACCCGACGT
>JBOHFU010000651.1:0-2562 GCA_050699675.1 Pseudonocardiaceae bacterium | reverse complement strand
GGTGCCCGCCGCCGGCCCGGGCCAGCCCGATCGCGACCTGGGCGGTGATGCCGCGGGCGCCGCCGGTCAGCAGCACCACCGAGTCCGCCCCCAGCCCGAACTCGGCAGATCCGTTCGAACTCAGCGGTGCCGCGGCCAGCCGCAGCGTGACCCGCTCCCCGGCCGTGTAGCCCACCGCTGTGGGCGCGTCGGGGGTGAGGAGTTCGGCGAGCAGGTGCCCGGCGATGTGGTCCGGCTCGTCCTTGGGGTCCACGTCGACGAGCCGGATGAGGCGATCCGGGTACTCGCGGGCGATCGTGCGGACCAAGCCGGGCAGTCCGACCCCGGCCACTCCGTTGGCCGCATGCTGGCGACCGAACCTGCCACCCGAGCCGGTGACCACGACCAGCTGATCGACCCCACCGAGGACGGCGTCCCGGAGGGTGGCGAACCCGACCGGCAGTACCGGTGCCCGTCCGCGGTCCAAGGCGGCGAGATAGACAAGGGCATCGGTACCGGTCACCTCAGCGGGCTGGTCTGGGGCAAGGAGCCGTACCATCGCGCCGTGTCGCTCCAGCAGCACGGACAGCTCCAGTGCGATGCCGACCCCGTCCTCGACGATGGCGATCCGGCGCCCCGCGAGCGACACGTCGGGCGATGCGGGCAGCGGCGGCAGCGTGGCGACGTCGACGAGGTAGCGTCGGGCTCGCCCAGGCGCAGTGGCCTCGCCTGGTGTGCCGAGCCGTCTGGTTATCCAGTCGACGATGCCGCGCAGCGTCCGCAACCGGGCCAGCTCTTCCATCACCGACTCATCCAGCGCCGCGCCGGTGCGAGCCAACCCGAGCCGGTCGGTGAGCACACCGATCATCTCGGTCCGCTTGATCGAGTCGATGCTCAGGTCGGCCTCCAGGTCGAGGTCGGCCTCGAGCATGTCAATCGGGTAGCCGGTGCGTTCGCTGACCAGGGACCGTACGGTGGCCAGCACCGCCTCGGGCGTCAGCTCCCTTGGCTCCATCAGTTCAACAGGATCGGATTCGACTAGCTGACCTGTGATAACGGTCTGGGCTGGCGCGGGCAAGGCAGGTGGCAACGCTGCGGGCGGAAGGGTCGGGGTGCCGAGGTAGCCGAGCATGACCTCACGCTGTGCGGCGACCAGCTCACGGGTGTTTCGCAGGAACTCCAGTACGGCCGCGTCCGGCTTACCCTGGGTCTCGGCCACAGCACTGTCCTGCGCGGGCAACCGTTGCGCGGGCAGCCGTTGCGCGGGACGCAACCCCCCCGGCAGGTACTGCCCGTCGGCGGTCTTGACCGCGTGGCCGTTGACCACCCAGGCAGGGCGCCGGGGCACCGCCGACGCCGACACCGTGCGCACGTCCCGGCCGTGGAACAGCGCGGCCGGATCGACCGGTACCCCGGCGACGGCCAGCTCGGCGAGCGCCAGCAGCAGCCGTCGCAGTCCGGGCTCGCCCGGTTCGTCGGTGGCGACGGCGACGTGCGGTCGGTCCCGCAGGATCGTGCCGACCAGCTGGGTGAGCACCCGGCCTGGGCCGGCCTCGACGAAGACCCGCACCCCGGCCGCATACATCGCCTCGACCTGCTCAACGAACCGGACCGGCTCGGTCACGTGGATGGCCACCGTTTCCCGGACGGCTGCCGGTTCAGTCGGGTATGGCGCGGCCGTGGTGTTCGACCACACCGGCAACTGCGGTGAGCCGACGGTACGGCGATCCAACTCGGCGGCGAGGATCGGCGTGGCGCCAGCCACCACCGGACTGTGGAACGCGCACGCCACCGGGATGAGCGCGCCAGTCAGCCCGATCTCAGCGAGCCGGTCCAGCGCGGCCCGCACCGCCGGGGTGGGCCCGGAGATCACCGTCTGCGCGGGTCCATTGTGGTTGGCCACCACGACCGGTTGGTCCTCGAGCACGGCCCGGACCTGCTCCGCAGGCGCGGCGACCGCGGCCATGGTGCCGGGATCGGCCCCGGCGGCGGCGAGGATGGCCTGGCCACGGGCCTCGCTGAGCTCCAACAACTCAGCGGGATCGACAGCGCCCGCCGCAGCCAGCGCCACCAGCTCGCCGTAGCTGTGTCCACCGAGATGGTCAGGCTGCACTCCGAGCGAGGTGAGCAGCTCGTGCATAGCCAGCCCGGCGACGCCGAGTGCCGGTTGGGCGACCCGGGTATCGGTCAGGGTCGCCCGCTGGCGCGCTGACTCGTCCTTGTCGAAGGCGGTCGGCGGGAACATTGCGCTCGCCCACCGGTCGCCGAGTTCCAGAAATCGCCGCAGCTGCGGAAACGCCACGAACAGGTCGGCCAGCATGCCGGGGCGTTGGCTGCCCTGGCCTGGAAACAGGAACGCGACCTGGCTCGCCGTCTGATCGTCCGGTGCAATGAAAACGCCATGTCCCACAGCTGCGACCCGGGCCTGTGTCACCTTGCTCGCGAGATCGTCCAGGTCGACGGCCACCACCGCGGCCCACACCCGGCCACGACGGGAGCTGCACACCGTCAGGGCCAGATCCCGCAGCCGCCACGGCCGGCCAGCCGCGTCGTTGGCCGCGAGCAGCTCGGCCAGCCGGTCCA
>JBOHFU010000650.1:0-2571 GCA_050699675.1 Pseudonocardiaceae bacterium | reverse complement strand
TTACGGCAGGACCTACACCTGGGGCGGCACCGCGGCCGGTCCTGATGACATCCTCGTGCCTGTCACCGGCTCGTTCACCACCGTCGAGCCCCGCGAGGTGGTCCACGCCACCGTGAACATCGGCGACGGCGACACCGTCGGCATCGCCGCCCCGATCATCCTGCAGTTCGACCACCACGTGGCCGACAAGGCCGCCGTGCAACGAGCGCTGCGGGTGCAGACGTCGGTGCCGATGGAAGGATCGTGGGCCTGGCTGCCCGATGCCGACGGCGGCTCCCGGGTGCACTACCGGCCCAAGGACTACTGGCAGCCCGGCACCAAGGTTGATGTCGCCGCCAGGCTCTACGGCGTGGCCTACGGCGACGGCTCCTACGGCGAGGAAGACCTGACGACGTCTTTCACCATCGGCCGCGCCCAGATCGTCAAGGCCGACGTCAACAGCCACCGCATGATCGTCATCCGGGACGGCCAGGAGGTGATGAACTTCCCGTCCAGCTACGGGCTGGCCTCGGACCCGAGGCGCCACACCACCAACGGCATCCACGTCGTGATGAACAAGTCTCAGAAAGTGCTGATGACCAACCCCGCCTACGACTATTTCAACGTACCCATGTATTGGGCGGTGCGAATTTCCAACTACGGTGAGTACATCCACGCCAACCCGGAGTCCACCGGGGCGCAGGGCTCAGCCAACGTCACCCACGGCTGCGTGAACCTCTCCACCGCGAACGCCAAGCGATATTTCGAGACCGCGATCTTCGGGGATCCAGTCGAGGTCACCAACAGCCCGACCCCACTCAGCGCGGCCCACGGCGACATCTACGACTGGACCGTCCCGTGGGACGCCTGGAAAGCGATGTCGGCCCTGCCCGCCTGACGTCTCGAGCAGGGCGCACGTGAGGTCCAGCCGTTCGCGGGGCTTCCAGAACATGAGCCGCGGGCGACCTCGATCAACATGACTGCTCGCCCTCGCAAAAAAGTGCAAATCAGACAAATCGGGCAAAGGCACACTGAATTGAAACCGCTGCGCATACGCACCACAACTTAGCGCCATCAACTACGAGCTTTGTAACGTGCCCTTACCGGGAGGCGATGAACGCCTTAAGGATGGCGCCACAGGGTGGGTGATGAGAACACGAACGAGCCGGCTACGCCCTCATACTGCAGCCGCGACCCCTAGTTTAGTGACAATCCGTGCCTGCGCCGTCACTGCGCCGGGGGTTGAGTTTGCCTGGAGTTCTCCTGATACGCCCACCGTAGCCAATCCAGGCGAGCTTGAATAGTCAATAGACACTCAGAGGTACTCGACCGACGAGAAGGAAGGAGCTGAGATGGGAAACTACTTAGTTAACGGCGAGGTTATCGACGTGCGTGAGGGGCAGCCAACTGCCTTCGATCTCAAGCGCCACACCAAAAGTGTACTGTCTGATTGGGTGATGGCCAGCATGCCTAATGGCCAGATCGTAAAGCTCGAAGATCATAAACCACTACCTGCTGATGCGGTGGACTACTCAGTCGTGACTCCGTTCACCTATGGTCGCGTTGGCTAGGTCTGGATGCCGTCGATAACCAACGACCTCGAGACCCGGCGCCGACTTAGCCGACTCAAGACCGAGGCGCTGTTACTCTCGCAACGGTTTGGTGACGTCCGCTTCGACACCGAGAGCGGCACATGGTTCTATGTCGAGCGTTTTCCGATTCCTCCAGGCTGGAACAAGACTCACATCGAACTCCTCATCGACATCCCGCACGGCACCCCCGGCTACCCCTCCGTACCTCCCGAATGGTTCTGGACGGACCACGATCTCCGAACGAACAAACACCAGCCACTCAACCATTTCTTCACGCGTGGCCCGGGCAGCGACAAGGAACACCTGCATCAAGGATGGGGGCATTTCTGCGTACACCTTATCGGGTGGCGACCAGCCGGCGGGGTCGACTTCACGCGCGGGCACAGTCTGGTAACTTACCTGAACCTGATCGCAGCAATCTTTCGCGATCGGCGCGCCCTGAGTGGGGCAAGATAATGACGCTTGAGGTTCACGACATTGTTCTGAGTTCGAGCCTCTGGTCGCACCTCCGCAACCACCTTCTGTCTATCAATGGCGGGCCAGGCCGCTGGGACGACAATGAGCAGCTGGCGTTCATCCTCGCTGCGCCCAACGTCTCAGATAGCAGGATACGCTTGGTAGGTCATGAGCTACTACGCGCACAACCGACGGATCTAGAGCATCAGTCTCCCTCCGGAATCGTCCCGAACGGCCAGTTCGTCGCCTCCGTATTGACCCGGTGCAGGCAAGAAGGGTGGAGCCTCATTGAGGTCCACTCACATCCCTCTGACTCGGGGTCTCAAACAACGTTTAGTGGCATTGACTGGTCCAATGACCGGATGAAGATGCCTCGTCTCGCGTCAATGTTACCTGAGCCGTTTTACCACGCTACGATGGTCGTCGGGCGAGACAGCCTCGACGCTCATTACTATCAGCGTTTCACCAGGACAATTCGGCCAATACGGCAAGTGACCATCGTCGGAAGTTTCTCCGATGATTCACCAGTCTTGCACTACCTCCC
>JBOHFU010000649.1:0-2582 GCA_050699675.1 Pseudonocardiaceae bacterium | reverse complement strand
CCGGCCAGCGCGTGCCGGAACACCTCCAGCTCGACCCCAGACAGCTCAGCCATGTGCCCTGAGTACCACTTGCCGGCGGCGCGGGGGGTCATGGCCGGTCGAGCGTCCGTCGGATGTCCTTGATCCGGCGGTAGAGCTTGAGCGGTTGCTCGGGAACTGGCAGGAACCCCCACCTGCGGTAGAAGGCCGCGGCATGCGCGTCGATCGCGTCGACCGCAACCAGCCGTGCGGCGACGACCTCACCGGCACGGCAAGCCAGCACCAGCGCGTGTGCCAGCAGGTCGGCACCCAAGCCGCGTCCTTGGGCCGAGCCGTCCACTACCAGCCGAGCGAGCAGGACCATGCCGACCGGGTATCCCGGTACGCCTCGCACCAGCTTCCGGGGCGCGTCCTCGGGTCGGACGTGGCCCATGACCAGGGAGAAGTAGCTGATCACGCGGTAATCCTCGACCAATACCCACGTGCGTGCGAGATCGGCCTTCTGACTGGCCCAGGCGTAGCTGCTGAGCCACTTGTCGAGTTCAGGTTTACCGCAGCCGAACGAAGACACGTCGTGGTCGGCCGCAAGCGGGACGAGCTTGGGCAGGTCAGGATTCACCGAATTGAATTCTGCGAGGTCGGGAGAAGAGCTCAAGCAGCGCCGGCACGCTTTCGGCTGGGCGGTCCAGTTCAGCGAGGAACTGTTCGTACGCCTCGGCTGACATCCTGATGTCACGACTACGGTCGATGACTTCCTGGGCGCAGGGCACCACAGTGGACAGGATAAAAGCGGACACTGTCATGTGCTCGGCCTCGGCTGCCTCCCGCAGCACCTCCTGTTCACGTTCGCTAACCCGGACCTCGATGCGCTCGGTCTTGCTGCCAGAGATGACGACCTCCTCCTTCGACCCCGTACGGGCAATGTACGGACGATATGGCAGGAGGTCAAGTCAGGCAGGTAAGTGCACTACCAGGTTGTCGGCGTCATCCACCACGGCGACTTCGCCGGCAGCCAGCAGTGTGGTGGTGTCCGATTGTTCGATCAACGCCGGGCCACTGACCTCGTCGCCGGATGCCAGGCCCGCTCGGGAGACCACCCGTGCTTTCACGGTCTCGCCCGCAATACCGATCTCGCGGGACCGCTCCGGTGCAGGCTCCCCCTGGTCCCAGTCACCCGGAGGCTGCGACAGGATCGGGTCGCCCCGCGCCACCACCCGCAGCGTGACGACCAGCACCCGCTCCTCGGGCATCGCGTACCCGTACGCCTCCCGATGCGCGTGGTGCAGCAGCTGCGCCAGATCCGCCCCGTCGCCCACCGTGATCCGCAACTCGTGGGACTGGCCGGCGTATCGGGCGTCGGCGACCCGGGTCACGGTGATCTCGCCCGCCACGCCCTGGCGGTGCAGCTCCTGGCGGGCCTGGTCCTCCAGCATCGCCCACGCGCCGGTGAGATCGTCGTCGGCCGGTGCCATCACCGTCCGGGACGCTTCATAGCGGGCCGGCGCGAGCAGTAGGCCCAGCGCGCTGAGCACACCCGGTGCGGGTGGCACCACCACGGCGCGGCAGCCCAGCTCACGGGCCAGCGCGGTCGCGTGCAACGGACCCGCGCCACCGTAGGCGACCAGCGCCAACCCGGCCGGGTCGACGCCGCGCTCGGTGCTGACCTTGCGCAGGGCACGAGCCATCGTGGCCCGCACCACCGCCAGGATCCCGGGCGCCCCACCGGCAGACTCCGGTAGCGCACCGATAGCGTCCGCGGCAGCGTTGATGTCCAGTCGCAGGCCCCCGCCGAGCTCCCGATCCGCATCGAGGTGGCCGAGCACGCAGTGCGCGTCGGTCACCGTCGGCTCGGTGCCACCCAGCCCGTAACAGGCCGGACCGGGATCCGCACCGGCCGACCGCGGACCGACCCGCAACGCACCCCCAGTGTCGACCCAGGCGACCGACCCGCCGCCGGCGCCCACCGTGTGGATACCGACCGCGGGGGTGCGAAACGGCAGCCCGGCGAGCTGCGCGGACGTCGAGACCTCCGGCTGGCCCCCTCTGATCAGGCACACGTCGGTGGACGTGCCGCCCATGTCGAAGGCGATCGCGTCCTCGAAGCCGGCGCCGCGCGCCACCGCGCCCGCCGCGACGACACCCGCGGCGGGCCCGGACAGCAGTGTGTGCACGGGGGCGCTCGCCACGAAGTCGATACCGGCAGTGCCGCCGCCCGAGGTCATCACGGTGATCGTCGGACCTTCCAGCCGCGCGGTGAGGTTGGACAGGTAGCGGCGCATCACGGGCTCGATCGCGGCGTTGAGCACGCACGTCGACGCCCGCTCGTACTCGCGGAACTCCCGGAGCAGCGCGCTGGACCGGGTGATCGGCACGTCCAGCCGTGTCAGCGCGTCGCAGAGCCGCCGCTCGTGCTCGTCACCGGCGTAGCCGAACAGCAGGCTCACCGCGACCGACTCCGGTTCGAGGCGCTCGACCTGGCGCACCACCCGCTCGATCTCCTCGTCGGTCAGCGCGATAACCACCTCGCCGTCCGGGCTGGTCCGCTCGACGACGGTCACCACCCGGTCATGCGGCACGAGCGGCTCGGGGCGGGTGACCGTCAG
>JBOHFU010000648.1:0-2586 GCA_050699675.1 Pseudonocardiaceae bacterium | reverse complement strand
GTGATCATCAGGTAAAGCGCCACATTGGCCCGGCTCTGCGCGGTGGCGGCCGCGAAGAACAGCGTGTTGGCCAGGGCGACGGCGATGGCTGCGCTGGCCGCGTAGTCCATCATCGTCGTGTAGGTCAGCGAGGACAGCCCGGACCGCCCCGCACCGTCGGCCGTGGTGGCCCGGTGGAACAGTCGCACGCCGTCCCCGACCAGCTGCCTGCTCCGCCAGGCCGCCACCCGGGTGACGGTGATCTTGCGCGGGTACGGTGGGCCGCTCGATGCGGGCTGCGGGGGTCCCGGAGCCGTCGCGGAGCCGTCTGCTGGGGGCGGGACATACCGACCGCTGGGTTGCCGGCGGCGGGCGTCCCGGTCGTCCCACGGTGGGTGCGGTACCCAGGTCTCCGACGGCTGTGGGGTGCCGGTCGGGCTGGAACGGTGGTCACCGGGCACCCAGCGGTCGTCGGGCACCCAGCGCCGCCCGCGGCCTACCCGACGGCGCCCCCAGGAGCCGGGGTTCTCGGCGCCGGATGGGGACTCAGGCCGCTTCACGTGCCCCATCCTGCACCACCGGTGGTGTTCAGCTGCCTGGCGTCTGAGCGTCGCACCCTGGGCTCCATCAAGCCGGGACGAATCGGACCCGGAACAGCGACGGCCAGTTCTTGCCGGTGACGAGGAACTCGTCTGTGCCCGGTATCGCCGCGATGCCGTTGAGCACGTCCGCGGCGGACTGCGGCGACGGGCTGAGCAGACCGGACGCGTCGACCACACCGGTCACTGCGCCGGTGCCGGGGTTGATCCGCAGGATGCGGTCGTCCTGGAAGACGTTGGCCCAGATGACGCCGCCCGCACACTCCAGCTCGTTGAGCCGCCGTACCGGTTCGCCGTCGAGGCGGACCACCACCTGGCCGGACGGGGCGAAGGTGACCGGGTCCCGGAAGGTGAGCCGGTCGCTGCCGTTGCTCATCACCAGCCGGTTCCCGTCGTGGCACAGGCCCCAACCCTCGCCTTGGTAGGTCACCCGGCGGCGCTCGGCCAGCGTCGCCGGATCGCGCTCGATAGCCAGACCGCTGGTATAGGTCAGCTGCCACAACCGATCGCCGGCGACGGTGAGTCCCTCGCCGAACAGGGGGGCGGGCAGCGTCGCCTCCCGCAGCAGGGCGGCGCTGGACAGCGCGGTGGATCGGACCCGGGACTTCCCGACCAGCCCGCTGCTCTCGTAGAGCACCCCATCCCGGATCTCCAGACCTTGGGTGGACATCGTCGTGTCGTGCGGCAGCGTGACCTGGACCTGCACGCGCAGCTGCTCAGCGGCCGAATGCGTGGTGCAGCCGGCCAGCACCGCCGACAGCCCGGCAACTGCCAGTACCGCAGCCGTCAACACAGCAGAGATCGGGAGGGGCAGCACGAGGACAGCGTCGCACAGCCATCCTGGCCGGGTCGTCAGCGTGGACCGCCGGTACGGCACAATCTATAGTGTGACCCCCAATACCACCGAGCCCGGCTCCGACCTCGTTGAGGCCGTCGAGCTGGCCCGGCGGGCGGCGCAGATCGACGCCGGCGACAGCTCGGTGGGTCGGCAGGTGGAGACACAGACCGAGGACGGCGGCGCGGTCACGCACCTGTTCGAGGCCGACCTTCCCGGCTACCGCGGCTGGCGCTGGGCGGTCACGGTGGCGTCGGCGGGTCCGGAAGCTCCAGTGACGGTCAGCGAGGTGGTGCTGCTGCCCGGTCCGGACGCGCTGGTCGCGCCGGCCTGGGTGCCGTGGACCCAGCGGGTCCGGGCCGGTGACCTCGGGGTCGGGGACCTGCTGCCGACCGACCCGGGCGACCCGCGGTTGGTGCCCGGCTATCTCAGCGACGATGACCCGCCGGTGGAGCAGCTCAGCCCGGAGCTCGGCCTGGGACGACCCCGGGTGCTGGGCCGGGAGGCTCGCCTCGCGCTGCTGCAACGGTGGCGCGACAGCGACCGCGGCCCGGACTCCGAGATGGCTCGCAGCGCCCCCGACCGGTGCGTGACCTGCGGCTTCTACCTTCCGCTCGGCGGGGCGCTCGGCGCGGCCCTCGGCGTCTGCGGCAACGATCTGGCTCCGGCCGACGGGCAGGTGGTGCACGCCGAGTTCGGCTGCGGGGCGCATTCCGAGGTGCAGGTGGATACCAGCCCGAGCGTGCCGGTGGCCGAGCTGGTCTACGACGATGCCGAGCTGGATCTGCTGCCCTGGCCACCGGCGGAGTGAGCAGCACCGGAAATGAGCGCCGATCCGTTCGGCACCGCAGCGTTGCGCGAGGGGGTACTCGCGGCCTGGCGGGGGTCCCCGACGCGGTTCCGGGAGGATGCCAACACCGAGTCCGACCTCGCTCTGCTCGGTTACGCAGACCGGTTGCTCGTCGAATTGGCGCAGAACGCCGCCGACGCCGCGCAGCGCACGGGTGCGCCGGGGCATCTCCGGGTCACCGTTGATGCGGGTGAACTACGGGCCGCGAACACCGGGGCGCCGCTGGACTCCGCCGGGGTGGCCGCGTTGGCCGCGTTGCGCGCCTCGGCCAAACGGGAGGGCAGCAGCGTCGGCCGGTTCGGGGTGGGCTTCGCGGCGGTCCT
>JBOHFU010000647.1:0-2588 GCA_050699675.1 Pseudonocardiaceae bacterium | reverse complement strand
ACTCGCACCACGCAGTCACGCAGGATCACCGGCCGACCGTGCTCGACACCCACCCGCGCCTGGATTCGGGCACCGCTGGTCTCCCCCGCCTCGACGATGATGGTGGCTCGACCGTAACCGCTCATCGTGGCGTTGCGCAGTGGGAATGACTTCTTGGTCGCCGCGGCATCGGGCCAGAACTGAGACAGCACCAAGCCTTCGCATGCGATGCGCTCCTGCAGGTCACGGTTCGCAGCCGGGTAGACGCGGTTGATCCCGGTGCCGAGCACCGCGACCGTCCGCCCTCCGGCCTCCAGCGCCGCGGTATGAGCGGCGGTGTCGATGCCTGCGGCCAGGCCGGAGACGACCGTGATCCCGGCCGACACCAGCGCTGCCGACACCTCGGATGCCCAATCCAGGCTCTGGTCACAGGCCCGCCGGGACCCGACCACGGACACCGCCGGCTCGCCGGGGTGCAGCGTGCCCTGGCTGAAGAGCACGGGTGGCACCTGGTGGATCTCGCGCAACTGCGCCGGATACGAGACGTCGCGGAAGGTGTGCACGCCCAGCCCCGCGGTCCGCCAGTCGGCGATCTGGTGAGCAGCCTCGGCGATCGGAGCAGGCGGCTCGGTGTCGAAGAGCGACTGGTCGTGGTGCGCGTCCCATACCGACCGCGCGCTGCCCGCTTCGATGATCTCCGCGACGACTCCTGGCCATGCCCCGGCCTGCGGCAGCCCCTGCACCAGAGCGACGAGTGTCGCCCGCTCCTGGTCATCCCACGGCGGCATCCGGCGCAGCCTAGAGGTACCGATGATGATCATAATCGGCCTCCCACTCGTGACGACCCGGATTCAGTGTATCGAACACCAGTTCGACACACTGCAGAACGCGCCCGGAAACATCCGTCGACCGGTGCCGGAGCCTGGTCGGCGGGTTGGCAGCGGTTAAGAGCAGCTCAACAGGAGGTTGGCGGTACTTGAAGAGCCACCAACCGGCGCTACCGTCAGGCCCATGACTGACGAGCTGGTGCACCTGGTCGCGCAGTCCGGGATCGCCACCATCACGCTGGACTCCCCTGCCAACCGCAATGCGCTGTCCGCCCCGCTGCGCGCCCAACTGTTAGACGCGTTGGAGCGCAGCGCCCACGACGAAGAGGTACGGGTGGTGGTGCTCGACCATACCGGGCCGGTCTTCTGCGCCGGGATGGATCTCACCGAACCCCCGGAGGCGGTCAAGGAGCTCCCCCGCATCCTGGGGCGGATCTGGACGCATCCGAAACCGGTCGTCGCCAAGCTGACCGGGCACGCCCGCGCCGGCGGGATCGGCCTGATCGCGGCTGCCGACATCACCGTCGCCGCACACGACGCCGCCTTCGCGTTCACCGAAGTGCGCCTCGGGGTGGTGCCCGCCGTGATCTCGGTGACCGTGTTGCCCCGGCTGCTGCCCCACGCAGCGCACGAGCTGTTCCTCACCGGGGAGACCTTCGACGCCACCCGGGCGGTCGCCATCGGCCTGCTCAACAGTGCGGTACCAGCCGACCAGCTCGACGCCGAGGTGGACCGCTACACCGGAATGCTGGTCAAGGGCGGGCCCGAGGCACTGGCCTTGACCAAGCAGCTGCTGCGCGCGCCGACGATGGCGCAGGACTTAGCGGCAATGCTCGAACTATCCGCTGCGCGGTTCGCGTCAGCAGAAGGCCAGGAAGGAATCCGCGCCTTTACCGAGAAGCGCCCGCCGTCCTGGATCCCCACCAGCTGATCACCTGGGACAAGCCGCGATTCGGCTCCGAATGGCGCCCGGCGTAATGCCAGAAACCGCGATTCGGCTCCGAATGGCGATCCGGCGCTCGGGCAACGGGTCACGCGTCGGCGAGCACTACCGACAGCGGGCGCCCCAGGCTGGCTGCAGTCGCGTCGTCAAGCACTGCGAGCACGGCGCGGTAGCCCTCGGGATCAGCGGCTTCGAGCTCGCGGTGACCGGTCCAGACCAGCACGTGCTCACCGTCGGGTTGCCAGGACAGGTCTATAAGACAGTCGTGCAGCGCGTCGAGGTTGCGGCCGTACCAGGCTGGGAAGTTCAGAGCGGCGCCGATCGCGTCCAGCGCGTCGGCCTTGCTGGTCACCGGGCCCACCAGGTAGGCCAAAGCCCCCCGTCTCCGGGCATCGGCGAGCGCCCGAGCGGCATCGGAGGCATAGTGCAGCACGCGCCTCACCGCTGAGGATCGACCAGGACGAAGGACACGTAGTGGTCGCCGGTGTAGTACAGCTCGACGGTGCCGCCGGTGACCAGGCGGCGGGCACCCCGGTCGGCCTCACCCGGGGTCGGGACGGTGTACTCCCGGTAGAAGCCGGACTGCCGCTTGGGCAACCGCCCCTCCCGGTTGCCGAACACCGTCCCATCCTGCCGGTAAGGGAAGGGGCCGCCCTCCTGGACCAGCTGCCACACCTCGGTGGCCTGCGGCGGTAGCTGCGACAGCGCCCGCACCTGCAAGCCGGGCGCCGAGGCGACCACCGCCGGCCGGTCAAGGCCGGGCGGGCCAGACAGTGCCTGTTGCCCGTACCAGCCGCCGGCCACCAGGACGAGCAGGGCGATCAGCGCGGCGCTGACCC